>SKXF01000174.1 GCA_007128555.1 Clostridia bacterium
ATAGCTTTCTTTGGACATGAGCATGGCGACTCCAGTACCGCCAACACGGAGATGTGCCTGATGTCTCCTGAAGGAACGGACTGGACATCCCTGACTTCCGGTTTTGACAGAAATGTGGGCAACAGCGTGGGAGCGGATGCCCGTTTTGACGCCGGAGAGGCGGCGCCGGGTTGGTGCTCCTGGGGCCTGGTCTTCAGTCTCACCGATGGCGGATGCTCCAGCCTGTACCGGGTTGACCGTGAGGGGAACCACAGTGCCATCGGAGGTTTCCCGCCGGTGATCACCTCTTACTCGGTTAACACGGAAGGGGAGCCCGTTCTTGCTGCCGTTGGTGCTGACCACGATACGACCGGTGATCTGTGGGTGCTACGGCCGGGTGGCGATCCCGTGCAGTTCACCGATTTCAACAGGGACCTGTTCGCGGAGATTGAGATCAGTATCCCGGAGAGGGTTACCTTTGGCGAGGAGGACTGGGAGATCGAGGGATGGCTGATGAAGCCCGTCGGGTTTGAAGAGGGGAAGAGGTATCCCCTGGTGCTCCAGATCCATGGGGGTCCCGCAGGGACCAGTGGCAACGCCTTTTTCCACGAGTACCAGGTGCTCGCTGCTGCGGGTTATGGCGTTCTGTTCTCCAATCCCCGGGGTAGTACCGGCTACGGCCAACGGCATGCGGAGGGCGTAATCGGCGATTGGGGAGGTGGCGATTACCGCGATCTGATGGGGGGCGTGGACTTCGCCTGTGAACAGGACTGGGTGGATCCTGAACGCCTCGGAGTGACGGGCGGAAGCTACGGCGGTTACATGACCAACTGGATCGTCAGCCAGACGGATCGTTTCGCGGCAGCGGTCACCTATCGTTCTATCTCCAACCTGTATACCAAGTACGGATGCAGCGACATCGGCTTCTACAGCAACCGCCGGGGCATGGGCGGTGCCGAGCTGTGGGAGGATGAGGACTTCATTATGTCGCGGTCTCCCATCCGGTATGCCCCGGACGTGGTGACGCCGACCCTCATTGTTCATTCCGAGGAGGATTATCGCTGCCCGATGGAACAGGCGGAACAGTGGTACGTCGCTCTTAAGCGGCTCGGGGTGGAGTGTGAGTTTGTCCGGTACCAGGGTGAAAATCACGAACTGTCTCGTTCGGGTAAACCCTTCAACCGGCGGGACCGACTGAACCGCGCCCTCGCGTGGTTTGACAGGCACCTGGGCACATAGCGAAAGGAACTGGGGGTAGCTGCGAACATGGCGGAGTTTTTGAGACGGAAGAACATCGAATTTAGCGTGCAACGTTACCTGATTGACGGCCTGGGGGCAATGGCCCTGGGACTGTTTGGCACCCTGATCATCGGGGTGATCCTGGAGACCATTGGGGCACGGATTGGCATTCCCTTTCTTGTAGAGACCGGTGAGCTGGCCAAGTCGATGATGGGGCCGGGGATCGGTGTGGCGGTGGCACTGGGTCTGAAGGCGCCGCCCCTGGTACTCTTTGCCTCGACCGTGGCCGGTTTCGCTGGGGCCGCAGGTGGTCCCGTGGGGGCCTGGGTGGCCTCGGTGGTGGCTGTGGAGCTGGGCAAGGTGGTTTCGGGTGAGACCAGCCTGGACATCATCGTGACGCCCAGCGTCGTTGTGATCTTCGGATTGGCCGCAGCCCAGTTTGTCGGCCCGCCCATAGCAACCTTCATGGTGGGCCTGGGAGAGTTCATCATGTGGGCCACGGAACTGCATCCTTTGCCCATGGGAATCATCGTGGCTGTGGTGATGGGATGGGCCCTGACCGCCCCCATATCCAGTGCAGCCCTGGCCATTGCGCTTCAATTGAGTGGCGTGGCGGGAGGGGCCGCCCTTGCCGGTTGTGCGGCACACATGGTGGGCTTTGCCGTGGCTTCTTTTCCGGACAACGGAATCGGCGGCCTGGTATCCCAGGGCCTGGGAACGAGCATGTTGCAGATTCCAAACATCATCCGGCGCCCCCTCATCGGCGTGCCGGTGACCATTGCCAGCGCGGTGGGCGGTCCCCTGGCGACCCTGGCCTTCATCATGGACACGACCCCGTGGGGAGCAGGGATGGGCACCAGCGGGCTCGTGGGCCAGTTCGGGACGGTGTCGGCCATGGGATGGTCTACGGGGGTGTTCGTATCGGTGGCCCTTCTGCACTTTCTGATTCCCGCGGCGCTTGCCGGTCTCGTAGCGCATTACATGCGCCGTGTGGGCTGGATCAAATCCGGGGACATGTCCCTACGGGGAGAAGATGACAGTGAAGCCGATTGTTGCGATCAGCGCGGGTGATCCGGCGGGGATTGGACCGGAGATAGCGGTGCGGGCAGCTCTCTCGGAGCGGGTCCGGTGCAGGGCGGTTCCCCTTCTCATCGGTGACCGTCTGCACCTGCAACGGGCGCTTGGGCACCAGGAGGCGGGAGTGAGGCTTTTCCAGGCCTCGGATCCGCCCCATGATGCTCCCGAGGGGGCGTTGATGTATTGTCAGCCCCCGGGAGAGGAACTGGCCGTGCAGCCCGGCGTGATCTCGGCTGCCTCGGGGGCAGCTGCGGCCCGGGCTTTCGAACATGCGGTCCATCTCACCCGGGAGGGAATCTGCTGTTCGCTGGCCACGGCCCCCTTGCATAAAGGGGCCCTGAAACGGGCCGGGATTGGCTACCCGGATCATACCCAGGGACTTCGCCAGCTCACCGGCGTTCCCGCCGTTCGCACGATGTTTCAGACGGGATCCTTGCGGATCTTCTTTCTCAGCCGTCACTGTTCACTGCGCCAGGCGATCGATCGCATAACAGAGGGGGACATCGTGGCCCTGGCCCGGGCCGTGGCGGAGGATTTGCAGCAGATGGGGGTTGAATCGCCTCGAATGGCACTGGCGGCCCTGAACCCCCACGCCGGAGACGGGGGGCTGTTTGGAGATGAGGAGGTTCGGATTCTCGCTCCCGCGGTTCGGAGGGTCCAGGGAGAGGGTCTGGATCTCGAGGGTCCTGTCCCCGCTGATGCGGTCTTTCACCTGGGCGCCTCCGGGCGCTATGACGCGGTCCTGTCCCTCTTTCACGACCAGGGCCACATCGCGGCCAAGACCCTCGATTTTCACCGAACCATCAGTTTTACCTTCGGGCTACCCTTCTTGCGTACGTCCGTGGATCACGGGACCGCCCTTGACCTGGCGGGAACAGGCAGGGCCAGCAGTATTTCCATGGAGGAGGCCACCCTTGCTGCTGCCCAGTGGGGACCTGTCTGGCGGGCAGGAAAGTAGGTTCGGGTGGCGAAGTGACTGCAATGGCACCGGTTTCTCCCGTAACCGGGGGAAGTGGGGGCCAACCATCAATAGGTGCGAGGGGGCATAATAGTTGATAGCAATTACCAATGGCAAGGTGTTGACGATCACCCAGGGTACGATTGAACAGGGTACGGTTCTCGTCGATGGCTGCAAGATCGTCGCGGTGGGAACGGATGTTGAGATTCCCGAGGGGACAACGATCATTGATGCTGCGGGCAAGTGGGTGACGCCCGGCCTGATCGATGCCCACAGTCACATCGGCCTTTTTGGTGAGCCCTCTGTGTGGGCCACTGCCGATGGAAATGAGACCACCAGCCCGGTGACGCCCCAGCTGCGGGGAATGGACTCTCTCAATCCCGACGATCCCTCCTTTGCAGATGTGTTGGCAGCCGGGGTCACATGCGTATACACCCAGCCCGGCAGTGCCAACATCATTGGAGGAACAGGTGTTGCCATCAAGCTCGCCGGCAAGACCGTCGATGAGATGGTGATCCCCGGGACCGAGGGCATGAAAATGGCCCTGGGTGAGAATCCAAAGCGGGTCTACGGCGAGGGCAAAGGCAAGACCCCGGCAACCCGCATGGCCAACGCTGCGGTGATGCGGGAGGCCCTGGTCTCTGCCCAGAACTACCTGGACAAGATCGAGAAGGCGGAGGCCAAGGCGAAAGAGAAGGGCGAGGCGCCCGATCTGCCCCCCAGGAACCTGAAGTGGGAGGCCCTGGGCAAGGTGCTCACCGGCGAGATGTCGGCTCACATCCACGCCCATCGGGCGGACGATATTCTGACGGCGATCCGCATTGCGGAGGAGTTCGGGATTCGGTACAGCCTGGAACACGTGACCGAGGGGTTCAAGATCGCGGAGATCCTCGCGGAAAAGGGCGTTCCCTGTATTGTCGGGCCCCTGATGATGTCCCGGGGCAAGATGGAAATCAAGGAGGTGACCCTGGCCAATCCCGGGATTTTAGCCAGGGCAGGGGTCAAGGTCAGTATACAGATGGACGGCGCCTCCAGTACGAAATGGCTGCCCGTGGTGACGGGTCTTGCCGTCCGAGAGGGTATGCCCGAAGACGAGGCGATGAAGGCGATCACCATCAACGCAGCCGAGGTACTGGGCATTGATGACCGGGTAGGAAGCCTTGAACCTGGCAAGGACGCGGATGTGGCCATTTTCGATGGTAATCCCCTGCACAACTTCACCAAGTGCGTGGCGACCCTCGTGGAGGGCAAAACCGTACACAATCTCGAGGAAAAATGAGGTCGTCATATCCCGCTCCGGGGATCTCCCGGAGCGGGATATGTGAGGAGGGAATATGTCCAAAAAAGAGATGAATCCTGGAACCTTACTGTATCCTGTACCCGCTGTCATGGTCAGTTGCGCCGACCGCACGGGCAAGGCCAATATCATTGCCATCGCCTGGGTTGGGGTCATGTCCTCGGATCCCCCGATGGTCGGGATCGGTGTCCGGAGCAACAGGTACTCCCACCCCCTGATCACGGACAGCGGCGAGTTCGTGGTGAACATCCCCCGTGTTGACCAGGCATCCGCCCTGGACTACACCGGTGTGGTCTCGGGTCGGGACTGCGACAAGTTCGCAGACACCGGCCTCACGCCGGCCAAGTCTTCGGTGCTCGAGTATGCTCCCATGATCGAGGAGTGTCCCATTAGCCTCGAATGCAAGGTGACCCATCGCCTGCCCCTGGGCAGTCATGATTGCTTCGTCGGTGAGGTGGTCCGGGTACACGTTGACGAGGCGTGGACCAACGAGTCCGGGACGTTTTCCGTCGTGCCGGAACAGCTGTTGGCCTATGCCCAGGGACGATACCATCGGCTCGGCGAGGAGATCGGCAGGAGCGGGTTTTCGAAGAAGAAGGACTGAAGATGGACGTACGTTGCATGGTCCCCGTGGGACCGGGTTCCCGCGTGCCGCTGGATGGGAGGTTGGCCTGCGGGCGGTTCCTGCGGAGAGTCAACCGGTTTGTTGCAGAGGTGCAGCTCGGGGGGCAGATCGAGCTGGTGCACGTTCCGAACTCGGGTCGTCTGACCCAGCTGCTGATCCCGGGGAATCCCGTGATCCTTGGCGATCGCAGATCGCCCACCCGCAAGACCGACTGGGATTTGATCCTGGCGGCTCTGCCGAACGGGACGTCACCCCGATGGAGTCTTGTGGACTCGCGCCGGCCCATGGATATCCTCTTTCGAGCCCTGCGGGAAGGCCGCCTACCGGAGTTTGGCGGTCTGACCCGTGTCGACCGGGAAGTATCCGTCGGCGGAAGCCGTTTTGATTATCGCCTGGGAAGGGATGGTGACCCGGGGGCGTGCTGGGTGGAGCTCAAGTCGGTGACCCTCACGGTCCCCACCCCCTGGGGGCCAGAGGCCCGATTCCCTGATGCCCCGACCAGGCGGGGAACCCGGCACCTGCGGGAGCTCTCTGCCCTGGCCGGAGGCGGCACCCGGTGCGCTGTGGTTTTTGCTGTATGCCGGCCGGACGCCCAATCTGTTTCTGCCCATGCCGAGGTGGACCCTGCCTTCGCCAGCGCCCTATGGGATGCCGCCATGGCCGGTGTCGAGATCTATGGTCTCAGGATACACTCGGATCCCCGGACGGGTTGTGGATTGGAAGGGCGTCTACCCGTAAGGATCGTAAGGATTCCCTCGCCAGGTGGCAATCACTTCTAACTGTCAGGTCTCACCCTTCCCCACAGTTGCTAACCGAAGTTGCTTCTCCGCAACATGTAGTGTTATCGTTTTCTGTGGTCATCCCATATCTTGTGGCGAGAGGACTGAGTGGTGATGAGATGCCCTCATTGTGGTGAGTTGGGGAGCCGGGTTCTGGATTCGCGCCCAGCTGAGGAGAATCGATGTGTACGTCGGCGACGGGAGTGTCCCCATTGCCAGGGGCGGTTCACAACCTATGAGCGCATCGATGAAGCTCCTCTCATGGTGATCAAGAGGGATGGCAGGAGGGAGAGGTTTCAGCGCGACAAGGTTCTCGGGGGCCTGGTAACGGCCTGTGAGAAGCGGCCCATCAGTATGGACGAGCTCCAGCGCCTGGTCAATGACGTGGAGTACCAGGTCAGGGCAGATGCGTCTGGGGAGGTTACCTCGAGGGACATTGGGGAGAAGGTCATGGACAAACTGCGGAAGCTGGACGAGGTGGCCTATGTCCGGTTCGCCTCGGTGTACCGGCTTTTTGCTGATGTGGAGGCCTTTCGTCGGGAGGTGGCCCAGCTGAGAAGAGACCGAGAGGACGAGAGGAGGCATTGAGGGGAGTGGATTCTGAAAGCATGAATTACAGCGACGATCTTGGATTGGGTGAAAACGCCCTGACGGTGCTGAGAAAACGGTACCTGGCCAGGGACTGCGAGGAAAATTCCATCGAGACACCGCGCCAGATGTTGGAGCGAGTGGCCAGGAACGTGGCGATCATGGATGTGCTGTATTGGCCGGAGATCTATGATCCCGAGGGGGACTCTTACATACTGGAAGACGAGGTTGCCTCCGCGACGGACGAGGTGGCCCATCTGACGTCCTATGATCTCGATACCCTGAGGCGAGCCTATACCCACATGGCAAAGGAGGGCCAGATGAAAGTGGGTTTTGATGCGGTATGCGAGATCATCGGGGAGCGCCTCGGAGACATTCGCGAGTCCCAGGACGGCTTCTTTCGCATGATCAGTGAGAGGGAGTTTGTGCCCAATTCTCCCACGTTGATGAACGCGGGAAGGGAACTGCAGCAGCTGTCTGCCTGTTTTGTGCTGCCCATCGAGGACAGCATGGAGAGCATCTTCGAGTCCATTAAGAACGCAGCACTCATACATAAGTCCGGGGGAGGCACTGGGTTCAGTTTCACGCGGCTGCGCCCCACGAACGATGTGGTTCGCACCACCGGGGGGATCGCGAGCGGACCGGTGTCCTTCCTGAAGGTTTTCAACGCCGCGACGGAGGCGGTGAAACAGGGGGGGACCCGAAGGGGCGCCAACATGGGCATTCTGCGGGTTGACCATCCGGACATACGTGAGTTCATCACATCCAAAAGGGACAACGAGGCGATTACGAACTTCAACCTCTCAGTGGGCATCACCGACGCCTTCATGGATGCCCTCGAACGGGAGGATACCTATGCCCTGGTAAATCCCAGGGACGGCAGCGTGGTGACGGAGATCCCGGCCCAGGAGGTTTTTGACCTGCTGGTCGATATGGCCTGGAAGAACGGCGAGCCCGGA
>SKXF01000372.1 GCA_007128555.1 Clostridia bacterium
ACTGGGTCCATCGACCAGCACCGTCAGCTGGCAACCTTCCAGGGCCTGGTTCTTCTGCAGGGAGATCTCATACTGCAGCTGGTTCAGCCGGTTGAGGCGATCTTTCTTGACGTCATCGGGCACCTGGTCTTCGTACATGGCAGCCTGAGTTCCCGACCGCGGAGAATATAGAAAGCTGAAAGCACCATCGAAGCGAACCCCGCGGAAGAGATCGCAGGTCTGCTCGAAATCCTCCTCGGTCTCACCCGGGAATCCCACGATTACGTCCGTGGTGATGGAGGCCCCCGGCGTCTTCTGGTCGATCCGTTTCGCCAATTCGAGATAATCTTCCCGCGTGTAGCCGCGGTTCATGCGCTTCAGAATCCGATCACTTCCGCTCTGAACCGGCAAGTGAAAATGCTCGCAGACCCGGTCCAGGTCGGCGATCCGGTCCACCAGGTCACCCGAGAAATCGCGGGGATGGGAGGTCGTATACCGGATCCACCGCAGCCCATCCACCTCGTTGAGCAGGCTCAGAAGGTCGCCAAAACGCACGTCATCATCCCGGTCCCGACCGTACGAATTCACGTTCTGACCAAGCAGCGTAACCTCGCGAACCCCATCTGCAACCAGTCGCTCCACCTCACCGACAATATCCCCTGCTGGACGACTGATCTCCCTGCCCCGGACATAGGGCACGATGCAGTAGGTGCAGAAGTTGTTGCAGCCGTATATGATCGGGACCCAGGCCCTGATCCCCTCCACCCGGCGCCTTGGCAGGTCCGTGGGAAGGACGCTCACCCCCTCCCCGGTCTCCCTCTGCACCAGGATCTCATCGGAGCGCTGTGCTTCCTCCAGGAGCTCTGGCAGGCGGTGCAACTGATCGGTACCCAGGACAAAATCCACGTGAGGCACGCGGCGTCGCAGCCTGTCCAGGGCGCCATCCTGCATGACCATACACCCGCAAACCCCGATCAAGACTTCGGGGTTCTTATACTTGTGCCGCTTCAGGCGCCCCAGTTCACCCAGGATTCGCTGTTCGGCACTGTCCCTCACGCAGCAGGTGTTCACCAGGATCAGGTCCGCTCCGGCGGCATCATCTGCCCGCGTGTATCCCAGGTCCTCCAGAACCCCCGACAGGACCTCGGAGTCGTGTTCGTTCATCTGACAACCATAGGTCTGAATATGGTAGTGCAATACCCCTACATCCTTGGTCACATTCTACCCCCCACCATTGCCTTCTGATCTTAGATTAGGATACCACCGCCCCGCCCCATTGTCTCCCCGAACCCCGCTGTGACACACTAAATGAAGCGAAGGGAGGATCCCATGCTCAGCGAGGAAGGGCTCCTGCATCTGTGGAACCACATCTACAAGATGACCACGCCCGTGACCCCCCTGTCTTCAGACTGCGGTCGGCTCTGCGATGCCGTATGCTGCAAGGACTGGGCACCGGGGGTAGGCGTCTACCTGTTCCCCGGTGAGCAGCTCCTCATCGGCGATCAGCCCTGGCTAAGACGCAAGTGGCACGATTCACGCCACTACGTCTTTCCCCCCTCCTGGGACCGGGGTGGCTGGTTTGTAACCTGCAACGAGGACTGTCCCCGGCATCTACGCCCCTTCGCATGTCGCACCTTCCCTCTGACCGCTGATCTCGACGAAGAGGGAAATCTCAGCATGGTACTGGATCATAACGGCGCCTCAATCTGCCCCCTGGTGCAATCAGACACCCCGGAGCTTCTCACTGCACGGTTCAGGGCGACAATGAAACGGGCCTGGGAAATCCTCTTATGCCTCGAACCTATACGCGACGACGTGCTTCTTGCTTCATCGCGCAGAAGATCACAGGAAACATGAAAGGACCTGTCTTGCCGTTTAGCTCCGGCGACGGCCCGGCTACGACAGCCGGAGGGCGCCTTGCGACACTTCAGCTCCGTGCAGCGGTGACCCCTTTCGCGCCTGTGATTCCCTCGGGCACGGCTCACACAGACGATGGTCTATGTACGCCGTGGATTGGTGTCGATGAGTCGGAAATTGCTGCAGGTCATCGAGTTGCAGTCCTGCTGCGCCGCAGCTCAATGGGAACATGGAAAGGGAGACCATCATGGAGCCACCCCGTAAGAAGCCTCAAGATGAACCGGTGATGCGCGTGGAGGATTGTCGCATCATGACCGTCTCCGTCGATTCGCTCTCTGATTACTGCAAGGTCCCTATCCGTTTCCGCGGGACCTCCGTTCTCGAAGTACGGTCACTCGAGAACGGCTTTGGAGGTATCATCCTGGAGGAACGGGACGTCACGCCGTTCTACAAGGACTACGACGCCTGGGAAACACCCTGGTTGTGGCCAGAGCAGTTCGACACAGCGAACTGGAGGTTCTACCTGGCCATGGCGGGGACCGGACCCGTCGGTGCAGCCACGTTGGCCATGAAGACCAGGGGAGTTCGCATGCTGGAAGGCAGGGATGACCTGGCCTGTCTCTGGGACCTAAGAGTTCATCCCGAATGGCGCGGACAGGGTCTTGGAACCGAGCTGTTTCGGACTGCCGCCCTGGATGCCAGGGCGTCTGGATATATATGGCTCAAGGTAGAGACCCAGAACAACAACGTCGGCGCAAACAGGTTCTACCATGGCCAGGGCTGTCACCTTGGACAGGTGCACCTGCATGCCTACGACCACGAGCCCGGTGGTAGCAGCGAGGTTATGCTCATCTGGTACTTGGACTTGAAGGATGGGACTGCTGGCCACTGAAGCCTGGCTTCCCCGGAGTTCATAGGACATCCGAGGATATCGCAGTGTTGTCGTCGTGATGGACTCGCACCCTGTCCCGGAGATCCAGGAAGGGATCCTGTCCAGAATCCCTCGGGTGGCCCAGGCACCCCCGGTCGTCGCCGTGAAGGCCAGCCGTGGGCCCTCCCCCACCTCGTCGGCGGGAACAACGATATCGCCCGCCGCCATCCCACCAACCCTGATCTCATCCCAATGCTTTTCGCCAAGTCTTCTCGGTCAGGGGGTGCCTCCTATTGGAGCGACGCCGGCTCAGCCGTCGGATTCTCTCCCCGTCACCCAGTCGTACCGGGGGTCGTCATCGATGATGGGATGGCCGGCCCTGGTACCGATGCCAGCGGCTCCATCAACCTCCCAGACCGCACCGCAAACATAGCCGGAATACTCCGAGGCCAAGAACATGGTGACCCAGGCAACCTCTTCGGGCTCACCGGGACGCTCCAGGGGCAGCGTCGGAATCCGCTTGCTCAGGCCTTGAGCCATCCTGGGCGGCAGCGGTTTAGGCTGCGTGTCAATGAGGCCGGGGCTGACGGCGTTGACCAATATGTCGTGAGGCGCCAGCTCGATGGCTGCAACCCGGGTAAAACTCTCCACGGCTGCCCGGCTGGAAGCGTAGGCGGCCGCTCCTGCGGAGCCACGCCTGGAGACTCCCGAGGAGAAGTTGATGATTCGACCCTCGCGACCGCCATCAATCATCGCTCGGGCCGCTGCCTGGGTCATGAGGAAGGTGCCGCGACAGTTGACGGCATACACCGTGTCCCAGACCTCAACGGTCTCTTCCAGGAGGGCAGCGTGGGGCGCCACTGCAGCGTTGTTGACACAGATGTCCAGTCGTTCGAACTCATCGACGCACTTCTCCACGATCGACCTGGCCCCGCCCGGGGTGCTGATATCGGCGACGATGGAGGCGATCCTTGCCTCAAAGGACTCGCAGGTCTCGGACAACCCCTCGGCATCCCGATCCGCCGCCAGGACCATGGCCCCGGCATCGTGAAAGGTCCTGACCATGGTGCGCCCAATCCCCCGGGCTGCTCCCGTTATGATTACTGCTTTGCCAGCGAAATCAAACCGCATTGTTGTTCCCCTCTCTGATACAAGTTGATCTGGATAATGCTCACAGCATGCAATCTATCATCGGCAGGGCTTCCATATACATAAGTGATCGCCGTACCGCTACAACTAGTCGCTTCGCCTTAAGTGTGAACAAACCTTCAACCACTGGCGCATGCGATCATTGCAAAACTACCGGATACACGCGACCCCCTGAATCTACAAACCGCCAACTATCGACATATCGAAGATTGCTCTGGACAGGCGGACAGGCTTGGCGCTACGAAACGGTTGTCAATGCTAGACCGGTAAGCAGGAAAAGCCAGGCCTCAAGGCGAAGTTTATAAAGCTTGTTAGTCATTACCACAACACGTTGGCGTATCGACGAGTCTCGCACCGGCGAAGTCTCCATGACAATGAGGAGGTAGTGAATGGGATTTTCTAAGCGATTCTTGACGGTTGCACTGGTGGTAGCGTTGGTTCTGGCGTCCGTGTCCGTTGCATTCGCGGACGACACACCGAAGACAGAGGCAAAAGCCGAGGTTCTCCATGCACTCGATCTGTTTCTGGGAGTAGACCTCGAGGTTTTCACCCCGAACCTGGAGGGCGCCACGGACAGGGCTGCGGCCATGGTCATGGTGGCCCGTGCCCTGGACTGGGTCAACTCCGAGGACTGGGACGCAGAAGGAGTAAGCGGCTTTGAGGATGTACCCGAATGGGCCGAGCCGCACGTGGCATACGCAGTCAGCATGGAAATAACATACGGTGTCGGAGATGACCGGTTCGGAAACGACATGGACGTCACCGAGAGGCAGCTGCAGACCTGGTTCGACCGCGCCCTGGGCAAAGGCGACACCTGGATCGACAACGAGGACCTCGACAACGCGACCGCCCTCCTTCGATCCGACCTGGTCGATCACACCTGGAACGCCCTGATGCAGGTTCCCGTCGACGGCGAGGAAACCCTCATTGAAACCATCATCGGTGACGACGAAGGCATGTTGCTCATTGCCCTCGCCGGCGGCCTGGTGCCCCTCAAGGAGATCGACATTGATCCGGACGAGTACGAGATAACCGTTGACGACCTGGAGAAGGCCTTCTACGCTCCCGGTGACACCCTCGAGTTCACGGTCAGGGGATTGGAGCCGCTCACCCGCCAGGTCATTCACGTACGAATTCACACGGGAGGTCCCGGTTTCCCCTTCTTCGGCGATGAGACCTTCGTGGATCCCAGCGTTGAGGAAGGCATCGTCGGAAGCGACGGAAGCATCACCATCTCCGGCGAACTCAGGGATGATCTTCCCGAGGGTACGGTGGTCATCACCGTCCCCGGTTACGGCTACACCATTGACAATCCACTGACCCTGACCAGCGACGGTATGCACGTCATGATCGGTACCGACGAGTCCGAGTAGGCGGCGACCGCAATCCATCAACAGGATCTCGGCCCGCAGGAGAAAATCTTCTCCTGCGGGCCGAAGCTTGGGAATACCCGTCACGAAGAGGCGAGATGATCTCATCGGTGACGATCTCCCCGGGAACCGCCCACCAGGGGCACCTCCCTCTCCTCGCTGCACTCCTATGCCAGACACCGGGTATCATCCCCGGTCACACCCTTGCAATCTTGCGGTATCTCGATCGTCAATGGGGCGAGGCTGTTCTAACCCGACAGATCATCACCGGCGGTATATCTGTCCACTGGAACCCCAATTTCTGACCGTCCCTTTCGAAAACCGGCTCATGCATGCCGTCAAGAACAAAACCCTGTTCAAAAAACAGCTGCAACATCGCTGACAGCGGCCGGTGAAAATACCTCGAGGGTACGGGTTCACTGGGAATAGCCATGCCCGCATGGGATCTCGGGGTGATGTATTGTGCGACCTGTACGATGCTCTGTGTAACCGGCTGCCCGTCCACATCCTGCTCCTCGTAGATTCTCCTGCCACCCGGCGTTTGAAAACAGGGGTGAGAAACAGAAAAGACGAAGGGGGCGCCCGGCCTCAGCAACCGGGGCAGGGCCGCAGCCAGGGGACGCAGGTTGCTAATATCCATCAAGGCCATGTTGGCAACGGCCGCATCGAAGTCCGATGCTCCCAGGGAAACCAGGGTCGCATAGTCGGTGGCATCAACCACCTGGTATCGTGGGTTCTCCCCGCATCCCCCTGACCTGGCCCGGGCGCGATCGATGAGGGTAGGGCTAAAATCGATGCCCAGGACCTCGACGCCCAGCTCGGCCAGCTTTCTCGAGAAGTTGCCGTTTCCGCAGGCCACATCAAGGACTCGCTGCCCCGGCTTGATGTCCAGGAGTCTCTCCGTGGCGGGCCGGACCAGGTCCAGGTGAAAGCGATTCCCCTCGTCACCCATGAACCCGTCCCAATGTGCAGCATTGGCCTCCCACGTTGATCGCGTGCTGTCGTTCAGGTCCTGCCATTCGGACATATGGATTCCCCTCCCGGAACCACGTTAGCGACGCCGAATCCAGCACCATAACCTGCAGCAGCAGGTGGGTTCGCTGGCACACGGATTGAAGACGAACAGCGTCCTCTCCGGTCAGACAACGAGCGGGGGTCCAGAGCCCCCCACTACGCCCTCCGCAGCCACTCCCTCGCCTGTTCCTCGGTGGGCACCTTTCCCTCGGATACAATCTCATCTTCGATGATGACGGCGGGAGTCATGAACACTCCCCGCTCTGAAATCGTCGCTATGTCGGTTACGTGGGTCAGTTCAACATCTGCCTTGGTCTCGCGGACTGCCTGGCGGAGAACCTCCTCCGTCTTTTTGCACTTGGGACAGCCCGGTCCGAGCACCTCGATCTTCATGGGCCTGTAACCTCCCTCTGGGAAAGCGTGATCTTCACATCCAGGGCAGCGACGCCCTGCTCGTAAGCGAAGAATGGGTTGATGTCCAGCTCATCAATCTCGTCAAAATCCCGGGCCAATTGGGCTACCCGGGCCACGGTCTCCTCCACGGCCTCCATGTCCTTAGGTGCCTCTCCCCGGTAACCGCCGAGAAGGTCATAAGCCTTGGTCTCGCGAATCATCTCGCTGACGTCCACATCGGTCAACCCTTCGGCCAACCGGAACGAGACATCTTTCATCAGGTCCACGAAGATACCGCCCAGCCCGAACATCAACAGGGGCCCAAACTCTGCATTCTTCGAGAGCCCGACGATGAGCTCCTGGCCTGCCGGAAACATCTTCTGGACCTCGACGCCGTATACCCGGGCACCCTCGGCGCCTCGTTCTGCACCCTCCATGATCGACGCATAGGCCCTCTCGACGGCGCTGCGATCCTCGAGCCCGAGCTGGACCCCACCGATGTCGGTCTTGTGGATAATCTCCGGAGACGCCACCTTCAGGACCACCGGGAACCCCATCTCGGTGGCCTGCTCAGCCGCCTCGGCTGCGGAGGTCGCCAGCTTGGATGGAACCGTGCTGATGCCATAAGCTTCGGCCACAGCCATGGCCTCGGGGCCAAGCATAACCCTGCGTCCATCCGACCGCACCCGATCGATGACCTCCTGGACCCGGACCCGGTCACCAGTGAAGGTCAATGGCTTCCCCTTATCCAGCCGCCTTCGGACCTCCTGGTACTCAATCATGGTGTAAAGACATTGCACCGCCGCTTCTGGAAACTGGAAACAGGGGATCCGCTCTGCCCGCAGGAT
>SKXF01000013.1 GCA_007128555.1 Clostridia bacterium
AACTTGTCTTTGCAGATCATCGGTACGATATCCTGATGCAGGAGATTGGGAGTCGGGGCGTCGTCATTGAGCACCAGGTGCTCAGCGGCTAGAACAACTGGGGCCGTGAGCGGTGGAGGACATCACGGCCCCGAGTGCTCTCAGAACCACACCATCAGCGCAAGCCTCACGTAGAACTGGATAAAGGGCAGCACTCCCACCAGGGCGGCCAGTAGGATGGCACAGCTGAGGCTTGTCATAACCAGGACGGTCCGGTTGCCCTGTCCGGTGAAGACGGTGGGGATGATGATCAGTGATGCCAGGGGAGGGATGGCGCTGAGACTCAACAGGGGTATCGCAAGGGGGAACAGGAACACCAGATCCCCGCTGCAGCCGTCAGATGCCACCACCGGATCGTTCCCAGCCCCAACTCCCGGAGGGCCCAGGCTAAAAGGGCAGTACCCCCGATCAGCCGGAGGAATCCTGACGGTCCCGAGGCCAGCCACCAACGACCCGTTTCCAGCATCACGCGCTGGCTGTTCGCCCGGTTGATCGACATGCCGGGTTCAGAATCTGCGCGATCCCATTTCATGGGAGGGATGTTCACGGCCATCTCAACGCCACCGGTGATCAGCTCTGCCACGCGAGTGGAATCCTCGGGGATCGCACGGTGTACCAGGCGATATGGATTCAAGTTCATCACCTCCGTGCTCTATTACGACGACGTTCGCACCTGACAACACCATAATCGCCCAATTAACCGGATGTTTCCAGATTCTCTTTCTCCCAGGGACAATCACATGTAGCGCCGGTCCCAGCTTCTGCTACACGGTGTGCCAGGGCATGTGCAATAATAGACGAAGAGGCTGGCTGTTATGTTATGTGCACTCATAGTGCTATACGCTGCTGACAAATCCGTAAGAAGGAGTGACAACGATGGTTGATCCCCAGGATAAGCTCACACCGCCCACGTTTCAGGACGTGCTTCTGGCCAGGCGAAGAATCACGCCTTACCTGCGACCCACACCGGTCTACCAATCGCCTTTGCTCGATGATGCCTTCGGCTTTGAGGCCTCTGTCAAGTGTGAAAACCTACAGCCCACGGGAGCATTCAAAGTCCGGGGGGGTCTGAATCTCCTGTCGGTGCTGCCCGAGACATTCAGGGAGCGGGGCGTGATCACGGCCTCGAGCGGAAACCACGGGCAATCCATTGCCTACGCAGGACGGACCTTCGGAACCAGGGTCATCGTTCATGTGCCAGAGAACACCAACCCCTTGAAAATCCGGACCATGGAGCTGCTGGGTGCGGACGTGGTCGCGAAGGGCATAGATTTTGACGAGGGTCGTGAAATGGCCGAGGAGCGAGCGGAGAGCGAGGGCTACTACTACATACACAATGCTAATGAGCCCTACCTGATCGCCGGGGTCGCAACGGCTGCTCTTGAGCTGCTGGAAACGGTGCCGGACCTCGAGGTATTGCTTGTTCCCATCGGTGCGGGATCGGGAGCCTGCGGAGGGGGCCTGGTGGCCAAAACCATCAACCCAGGCATCCGCCTGATTGGTGTGCAGGCGGAAGGGGCGGACGCGGTCTATCGCTCCTGGCGAGATGGAACCCTGCAACAGACCCCGGAAATCCTGACCTTTGCGGAAGGCCTGGCCACGAGGGTCGCTTTCGAACTTCCCTTCCGAATGCTGCGGGATCTTCTCGACGACTTTCTCCTCGTCTCTGACGACGAGATGCGGGGCGGCATCCGGTTTCTGCTTGAGAACACCCACATGGTGGCAGAGGGGGCCGGGGCAGCTACGACCGCTGCGGCACTTAAACTGGGAGACGAACTGCAGGGCAAGCGCGTTGGGCTTATGCTCAGCGGAGGAAACATGAACCTGGATCGGCTCAGAGTGGCCCTGGGATGAAGCACGGAACATCCCGTCTCTGAACAGGTTCCCATCTCCTGTCCAGATGGGTGTCCTTCTCAAGGCGGTGCTGAGCTGCTCTCTGCGACATAATATTATTGGAACGGTCGTTCTTCAACGGGGAGGGGTACGATGACATTTGCCGGGGTGGAGCCAATCCTTCGGCTTTTTTTCGCCATGGTCGTCGGGGGATTGGTGGGATTTGAGCGGGAGCTCCACGATCGTCCCGCGGGGTTGCGCACCCACATTCTCGTGTGCGTGGGGGCATCGCTGCTCATGATGATCTCGGTCGAGGTCTCGCGGAGTTATGTCGGGGTGATGCAGAGTGACCCGGCCCGAATCGCTGCCCAGGTGGTCAGCGGAATAGGCTTTCTGGGTGCCGGGACCATTTTGCGCGAGGGAGCAACCGTGCGCGGCCTGACCACTGCGGCAGGCCTCTGGATGGCGGCAGCCCTCTGACTGGCCTCCGGTGCGGGGCTGTATTTCCATGCCCTGGGGGCGACGGCGATCGCCCTGATCTCCCTGTCACTTCTATCACGCGTGGAACTGTACGTGGCCCTAAAGCGAAGCACCGGGATCATCAGGTTGGTGTCCCAGGACCGCCCGGGTCTACTGGGCTCCGTCGGAGAGCTCGTTGGATCCCACGGCGTAAATATCACCAATATTCGGATGACACGCGAAGACGGGGACCGGATTGAGCTGTTGATGTTCGTGGGGTTTTCGCCCCAATCAGACAAGATGGCCCTCGCCGGAGACCTGGAGGAAGTGCAGGGCGTCACGAGCGTGGAGATCCGGGGAAGGGATCTGCAGGGACCTGATGAATGAGGATTCCGCCGCTCCCCGGATGGATCCACCTCGGCACAGAAGGGCCGTCCGCAAAGACGCAGCTCGTGCATCGCAAGACATCTTCTCCTCTTCTCGTGAAGTCATCATAGACATGCATGACAGTCTTAGATCCTTCCTTTGATTACGGTCGAGATGACGCAGGATGTCGCTCAGTGAGGAGGGAGCGGTGTTCTGCGGGTGATCACCGCAGGTTCAATCATCTCTGTCTTTAGGGCACCGGCTGAAGATATGGACAGGCTTGCACCGGTATGATTCAATGATCCCAGGGTCCTTCGCAGTGTCCGTTTGGGAGGTCTTACGGCAGGGCACCGGGTGAAGAGACCGACTCGGTGCGCTTTTCCGACCCCATGTCGATGTCAGTGGGACGAGCAAGAACGCTCAGCAGGGAGGTTGTGTTGGTGTCTACCAGAGAAGAGGTTGTTTTTCGCAGTGAAGAGCCCCGCAGTGTCGAAGAGATCGGGGAGTTCCTGGTCCGGGTGGGCAAGAGGCTGAAGGAGAAGGGATCTTTCGGGCTCACCCAGGGAGACCAGCAGGTGGAGATTTGCCCCTCAGGCGCGACCAAGCTCGAGCTGAAGTACGAGGTGGAGGGCGGGACCAAGCATCAGTTCGAGATTGAAATCGAATGGAAACCCCAGGAAGGCGGAGGAGGAAAAGTCGACGTGACCTGATGCAAGGGATGAACCCCCAGGCTGCACGCGGACCGTCCCCCCGCCTGGCAACCGTGGGCAGGGGGACGGCAGTTCCCATTGCGCCAGCAAGGCCTTGTTCGAGAAGACACCCCTGTGATCTTTCACGGTCCCCATGGATTCATCTGAACGGCGAACTCCGAAACAGCAACCCCAACTCTCCGTCATCGACCTGCATTCATCACCTGGTGGACGACACGTGAGACTTCATAGATGGTGTAGGGTTTCCGGATCACTCCCTCGAACCCGTACTCGGTGTAATTGGCCATGACAGGCTCGTCCGAATACCCGCTGGAAACAATAACCTTCACCGTTGGATCGATCTTGCGCAGTACCTGGACGGCCTCCCTGCCGCCCATTCCGCCAGGGATGGTCAGATCCATGACGACCAGGTCAAAGGGCCGTCCCGCTTCTTCTGCGTCAGTGTATGCAGCCACGGCCTCCTCGCCGTCCTTTGCCTTGTGAACCTGGTATCCGAGGCTGCACAGCATTCCCGCCATCACGTCACGAAGGCTCGCTTCATCATCCACGATGAGAATCCTTCCGGTTCCATGGATGATCTCGTGATCCTCCGTGTCAGGTAAAGATGTTTCCGTCGATGCAGGAAGGTAGATGGAGAAGGTCGCCCCCTGCCCCCTGGGCGATTCAGCGTGGATGTAGCCACCGTGGCTCCTGATGATCGAATAGGACGTGGCAAGGCCGAGACCCTTGCCCTGTTCCTTGGTGGAGAAGAAAGGATCAAAAATCCTCCGCAGGAGATTCTCCGGAATGCCGGGACCCTCATCGGTGATGGACACCCGCGAGTAATTCCCATCCGGCAGAGGGATGTGCCCATTTTCGTCTTCCCCCTGCAGGGTGACGTTTTCACCCTGCACCTCGATGGTACCACCCGTGGGCATGGCCTGCGTCGCGTTGATGATGATGTTGCACACAACCTGTGTAATCTGGCCCTCGTCAACTTCGGCCAGGTAGAGATCCTCCGGCAAGGACGACCGGCACTGGACGTTGGAGCCGGCAACGGCGAACTGGATGCTATCCGAGATCAGGTCGTGAAGGGACACGGTCCTTTTCAGGGGGGCTCCACCCTTGGCAAAGGTGAAGAGCTGGTTGGTGAGGAGTTTGACCCGGTGGGTGGCGAGCTCGATATTCTCCAGGTGCCGGTTGACCACAATCGGATCATCGTCATTCATCATGGCCAGGGTGATGTTGCCCAACACCGTGGCGAGGTAGTTGTTGAAATCATGGGCAATTCCGCCGGCGAGAATGCTGATCGATTCGAGCCTGTCCATCTTGATCAGTTCATCTTCGATTCTCTTGCGCCGGGTGAGATTGTAGGCAGTAACCTGCACGGCAGGTTGCTCCTGGTACGTGAGCGCGGTGAAGGACAGTTCCACATCCACGGTGGTCCCTGTCATTGAAACCAGCTTCGTCGTCAGCGCTTCTTGCCCCTGTCGTTCATGTAGGGCTTCCCTGAACTGCTGGGTGAAGATCTCCCGGTCTTCAGAGGTTATAAACTCGACCAGGTCTCTTCCGATCAGATCCTCTGGAGTTGCTATCTCCATCAACCGGGCCGAGGCATCATTGGCAAAGACAATCCCTTCGCCCGTGTGGCCTATGATGGACATGGGCAGTGCCCCGATCATCTCCTGGTAATGCTCGTTGCTCTTCTTCAGTGCGAGCGCCACCCGGTTGCGCTCGTTGATCTGGACTTGCAATGCTTCATTGGCCTTTGCCAGCTCCCGGGTTCGGTCTCTGACCTGTTTCTCAAGCTCCAGCTGGGCCTTGTTGAGCATCTCCTCGGCTTCTTTGCGTTCGGTGATGTCGGTGATCACAACGCGGAACGGAGGCGCATCCGCTCCCTCGTCCGGCGCTCCGGCCATTTCGAGGCGCGCCCAAAATTGGCTATCATCCTCTCGGGTCATTTTCAGTTCACAGGCCTTCTCGCCTCTCCCCTCGAGAAGGGCCTTGCGATGCAGGTAGTACCGGTCCTGGTCCTCCCGGGCAATGAAGCGGGTGAGGGGTCTTTGGATCAGCTGACGTCTCTGCAGACCGAGAAGCTGGGCGGCGGTGAGGTTCGCCTTCTCGATCATTCCACGCCGATCGAGGGTCACGTAGCCGATGGGAGCCAGGTCATACAATTCGAAATACTGGGCCCGGGACTCCTGCAGCTCCAGTTGTGCGCTGCGCAGATCTTCATTCTGCATTTCCAGCTCAACCTGGTAGACGCGAAGCTCGTGCACCAGCCGCCCCGCCTCTCGCGGTGAGAGCTGGTCCAGGCGTTCGGGGATGTCAGGCAGATTCCCTCTAAGGGCTTCCTTGGCACTCATTCGCAGTTCCCTGAGATTTGTACGGCATCTTCCCCTCTCCATCTCGCCAACCTCTCTCGTATTAGCTGTGCTGCAGAAACACGACTGGTAATGGCCAATCCGTATTCTGATGCCCCCGCCATTTCCCGGAGCACCATGCTTCTAGGATTTCTTCTGAGTTCCGCTCCCCCAGTGGTTCATCAATGGACACCTGTCGGTGGGCAGCTCTCAGAGGCTATATCCCCCTCCTCAAGACCTGTCGTTCCGTCGTTGCAATGGCATAGGGCTGCTTTCTGTCCTTGCTCAGCAATATGGTCGCCGTCATCCATACGTCCACCGTCTCGCCGTCCTTTGTGAGGCGCTCGGTTCTGAAAGGCTCCAGTTTCTCGTTCTCGGCGAGCCTCTTGATCATGTCCAGGGCTTCGCTGCGTTTGCCTTCGGGTACGGTGCTGCGGATGTTCATCTGCAGAGCCTCTTCCTCCGTCCACCCGTAGACTCTCTCTGCTTCTGGGTTCCAGGCCAGGATCTGCCCCTGCAGGTCATGTACCGTGACCGCATCATTGGAATCACGGACCACGATGGCCAGTCGGCTCATCCCCTGCTGCAGGCGCTTCATCTCCGTGATGTCAATGAAGTTGATCACGGCGCCCTCAATCACACCCTCCGTGGTGCGGTAGGGAAGGATCCGCATCAGGTGCCACTGCCCTTCCTTCGTCCGCACCTCGACCTCCTGCGGCACCAGGGTATCCAGGACCCCCTGCACATCTTCCTCCAGCCGGTCGTAACCGACCAGGTTGGAGGCAACGTGGCCGATCGGTCGACCCACATCGGCCTGGATGAGGTTGATCACCTTTGCGGCGGCAGGGGTGAAGCGCTCGATGCGGAGGTGGGGATCGGTGAATACGATGCCCACGCCCGTCCCAGCCAGCATGTTGTTCATGTCATCGTTTGACCGCGACAGGCTTTCGACCTTCTGTTGCAGCTCCGAATTGACCGTGACCAGCTCTTCATTGACCGACTGAAGTTCCTCACGGGATGTCTCCAGTTCCTCGTTGGTGGACTGGTGTTCCTCGCTAGTGGATTGCAACTCCTCGTTGGAGGATTCCATCTCCTCGATCACGCTCTGGAGATACTGTTCCTTGGCCCGGAGCTCTCGCTCCAGCGTGACGAATCGCCCATCGGCGTCTGTTTCGACCGCGGCTGCCATCTCATCCCTCGCGAGGGCAGGATCCTCCTCGGGGTCGTCAGCCCTGTACGCGACCGCAACCTCCTCGAATACGACCAATAGCAGGTCTTCGCCATGGGAAGGGGAATCCCATGCAAAGGGACCCACCGTGAGGTCGCAGGTGGTGTTCATCCCGTTCCCCTCAACCTGCAAACCCCGGCTCTGCACGCGTTTCTTCTGGGAGGCGGCCTTCCGGATGGCTGCCGCCAACTCCAGGGTCAACCCCTCCCGGGCCATCTGAACAATGTTCAGGTTGCTCTCCCCCGGTGCCGGTTCCAGGTATTTCCCCGTGCGGCCGTGAATATAGATAATCTCTCCCCGGCTGTCGATCACCGCGCCTGCCGGGGCATACCGTTCCAGCAGGACGCGCTCAACGGCTTGGCCAATCTTGAGGCTCGGATGTCTCGGCCGTACGACAGGACGAACCCGTGAGGACGGTGCCTGGAAAAATGGCAGGATGTTTCTCGGAGATGGAGACGCGATCTCCCCCCTGGTCCGGTAGATCTTCCA
>SKXF01000154.1 GCA_007128555.1 Clostridia bacterium
CACCCCGGCGGAGATTGACGCGGCCCTGGATGCGTTGAGTCGGATTCTGAACCGATAGGCCCGGGGCCGGGAAAGCCTGGACATAACGTCCGAGTGGTTACGGACGAGGCTCGCGACGGTATCGTCCGAACAGGAGGTCCTCAGAGCCGACGCGGTCATCGATGATGGCCGGGTCGACGCCTTGTGCCAGGGTGCTTCCTGTGATGGGCGGCAGGTTGATGCTGCGGGTCTCCTGGTGGCCCCGAGAATGTTTGATCTCCACGTGCACATAGGCTTGCCGTCGAGCGGAGGTCCCCATGACTTACCGCTGACCCGGTCTCGCGAACAGATCGTACAGGACGAAGGACAGTGCCGCGATCAAGGCTGCCCAGCCCATCCAGTCTCCCAACCAGACGACCGGCGTCCTGCCCGACCCGCGGGGCACCGGGGCACCGACGACCTTCTGAACCGCCTCGGTGGTGACCGAACGTGCCAGGATCCTGCCGTAGGGATCGACGATAACCGAGTCGTAACCCACGTCGGCCTTCACCATGGATACCCTGTTCTCCACGGCCCGAAAGATGATGTGCGTGTGGTGCTTGTGAGCGATCTCGGGCCAGTCCGCCGAGGGCACTGCGATGATCTGGGCCCCGTTTCGCGTGACCTTGCGTGCGGTGTCGGTGAAATCCAGGTCGTAGCATATGATCGTACCCAGCTGCCCAAATCCCGTCTGGTACGTCGGATACGTCCCCCGGGTCAGGCTGGTCTCACCTGCGATGGTCACCGGGTGATCCTTTCCGAACACGCCGAGGAACTGTCCTTCCGGTGAGACCACGGTGACCTCGTTGCGCAGCCCGGCATCCTCTTTGACCGCGTACCCGATGACCAGGTAGGCGCCCAGCTCCCGCGCCAGGGCCGCGAACTCCGCGGTTCCCTGCTGCTGGGGATCAAAGGGCAGGAAAGCCTCGGGCCACACGATCAGCTCGGCACCCGCGGCAGCTGCCTCCCGGTTCAGGTCGAAGAGCTGGTCCATGGAGGTCACCCCCGCGGGCTGAAGGGCAGCTGCGGTGAGCCCCGGAGGAGCCGTTCCCAGCAGGACAAGGCTCAGACCTACCCACGCCACCAGGGCCACTGCCACGGCCATCGTCCAGCGGCGGAGGGCTCCGGCTTCGATCGACCGCGCATCGTGGTCAAACTGCCAGCGGCGGTCCATCCATCCCATGACCTGGGAGGCGACCGTGAAATTCACCAGCATGATCAACAGGTTGAGGCCGTATATGCTGAAGATGCCCACGGGCTGGATGAGCCAGGGCTGCTCGTAGAGGGCGTAGCTGACGAAGCCCCATGTTCCGATGAAGGGTAGGGTTCCGCGGATCATCTCGAAGCTCACCCATACCGCCGCCCCGGCGGGAACCAGGTATCGGTAGCCGGTGCGTCGGTTGAATCTGTGCTCCCAGGAGCCGACGGAAGCCGCCAGGACCCCGATCACCAGGGGCAACCATATTCCCAGGGCCGTCCCCGGGAAGAGCCCGTCAAAATACGCAAAGAAGAAGCCTCCGATGCCCAGTCCCAGGGCCAGGCCGGAGTAGGGCGGGGGCATCAGGCGGTGAAAAGAGACGAGCACCGGAACGAAGCCGACGAAGACCAGGGGCCAGAGGCCGTGGGGAGGGAAGGCCAGGGCGAACAATGCGGCACCGAAAACGGATGCGGCCAGCGCAAGGAGTACCCGGAGGCTGGGGTGAATCCTCGGATCTCGGACATCCCCAGTTGTCCTGTCAGACATGGCAGGTCTCCTCACTTCTGCGGATTACGAGAAAGGGCGCCGAATCACCGTCGATCCTTGACCCTTGCATCACGTTATCACGACCGCTTCATCACTGGGAATACCTCGATGGCCCGGAGGGAGTTGGGCTGCACCCGGGCCCGTCGCCCGGTCCCATCCATGATCAGCGGTCTGAGCCGACGCCACCACAGAGGACAATCGCAATCGCAGTCGAACATTGCAAACAGTCCATGTAAGCCAGGGCCCGGTTTGGGCGACGCAGGAGGCGCTGATAAATTGGCAATGATCCGTTCAGATGTTGATTATGGGAACGTGCTCGGGATCATCAACCGGTCCTATCGGGTTGATGTTGACCAGGTCGATCTGCATCGTGACGTGGTGGGTCGCGTTTACTTTGCCCAGGGTGACGCAGGCAGGTACGTGTTCAAGCTCTATCGCTGCCACCACACCCTTCATGCGTTGAACGCCATCGATGTGATCCAGTACCTCCGGGAGAACCACTACCCGGTCGTCACCATCGTGCCCACCTGCGAGGGGGACATGAGCATTACCTGTGATACCCCGGAAGGTCGCTGCGTTGGCATCTTGTTTGAGCATGTCCCCGGCGATGAACCCGCTTTCGAAACCGAAATCCAAAGCATCGGCCTGCAGGTCGGCAGGCTTCATGACCTGATGAAACACTACCCCCACCGTCTCCTGGGGCTGGGGAAGCCCTTCTACATTGACCGGTATATTTCCATCTTGAAGGAGGTGGCGTATCCCCCGAACAGAATCGAGGAGCTCGACAGGTACGGCGACCGGTTGTGGAAGCGGATGGAGCGACTTCCGAGGGGCTTCTGTCACGGCGACCTGCATTCGGGCAACATGCTTCAGACAGCTCCTGGTGAGTATGTCTTACTTGACTTTGACGTTGCCTCGCGAGCCTACTCCGTGATCGATATCGCCACGTTGAGTGACTGCACCGATTTCAATGATCTCAACAGGCGGGCCTATGACAGCACCCGGCAGAGATTCGAAGAGCTATACAGGGGGTACAGCAGGGTGTGTACCCTGGGCAATGCGGAGATCGAGTCTATTGTGGATTTCATCGCCATACGACACTACGAGATCATCGCAACCATATTGATCTGCGAGGGGCTGCAAGATGTCTCACCGGACTTCCTGGATGAACAGTACCAGTGGCTGTTGCTGTGGGATGACATATGTCAAAAGAAGAGAGGATTCCTCTCGTAGCTGGTATCGTTGATGTGCGGCTGCAAGTGCGATTCCAGCCCGTCCGTATCGGTCGAGGTCGATGCCCCTTAATCGTCGCTCGAGAAGGTGCCCGGCGCCCCCGCTTTCAGTGCGGCGGCGATCATCGCGGTCAGGGGTACGCTGACGACAAGCCCGATGCTTCCACTGAGGGCCCGGATGATCTCCGTGGCGATCAGGTCGAGGTTCAGCACTTTCAACCCCCCGATCTCGTTTGCCACCAGCAGAAGGAGGAGGGGAAGGGCGCCCCCGGTGTAGGCGAGTATCAGCGTATTGGCCATGGTTCCAAGGACATCCCGACCAACATTGAGGCCGGAGCGCACGAGAGACCCGAAGCCCAGGTCTGGGTTCGCACCGTGAATCTCCTCCACGGCCGAGGCAATGGACACCGACACATCCATGATCGCCCCCAGGGCACCCAGGATCATCCCGGCGAAAAGCACACCCCGAAAGTCAATGGGGGCATCGAGGGAGAAAAGCAGCATCTGGGCTTCCTGGCTGTGAAGCCCCATGAGGTTGGAGTGGCTGCCGAAGAACCACGCCAGGAGCCCAGCCGTGACCACTCCTGCGACGGTTCCGGCTCCTGCCGACAGGGCCTTGCCGGAAAAGCCCACCACGAAGACCATGGTCACCGTGGTCACCACAGCACCGACCAGCACGGTGGCGGCCACCGGGCTTCGTCCCGCGAGGACCATGGGGATCAACACGAAGTAGACGGCCAGGCCGGTCAGGCCCAGGACCAGGATTACCTTTGCTCCCCGGATCCCTCCCACCAGGACCAGGGAGGCGAAGAAAACGAGGGTCATCCAGCCCAACGTTCGATCCCGGATGAAATCCATGATGTAGGTGTCGCTGAAGTCTCCGTCGACGGTGATGCCCACCAGCACCCGGTCGCCGGGGCTCACCTCGAGGTCGTAAGCAGGGTTCCCGGTCATGTAGTGATCCAGCTGGAGCTCCTCGCCTGCCCGGGGTCCTCCGGTGAGGCGGACCGTCACCGGCTGCACTCCGGCTCCCTCGAAGAAGTGAGCGCTGTCGTCCGCCCTGAGCTCGCCCACGTCCAGCACCACGGCGCGGTGAACCTCGGGTTCAGGGAAGTCCCCGATGTCGTGCGACGCGGCTGTTGCCTGCGCACCGGTCATCACCATTGTCATCATCAGCACCATTGCGACCAGGACGGTTTTCTTCAACACCCTCGCACCCCCACAGTTTCGTTGATTGCGGCCAGACATCTTCCCTAGTATTATTCACCATCGAGGACCTGTACCCTTGTCCCTCTTCTGCAGAGGCGTTGGCATCTGCTGCCACCGGTGCACGGACCCGAGTCGGCAGATGCGGTGAACACCTGCGATAACCAGGTCAATCTCGAAAAAGGAGTTTCGGCCTGGGGGGCGAACGTATATAATTATTAGGCAAAGGATATATGTGCCGAATGAAGGCTGCGGGAGAGCCGAGCACGTTAGATGCTCGCACCGAAGGGGTAAACTCTCAGGTCATCCGTACCGCAGCTGGACGGTTCTCTGGAGAGACCCGCCTGTGAGCGGGCACCGAAGGAGTAAGCCGGGGGATCCCCGGTGAATCTCTCAGGTATCAGGGACAGAGAGATCGCGAGCATCGACGATCTTGTCTGTCCTTTTCTATGTGGACGGACGATCGGATCGGTGTGGTATGATGGTGTCGCATGGTATATCCTGGCCCCGCTGACCCCGGCTGGAGATCTGGATTGTGCCCCGGCATGGGGGGCAGTATTTAAGCAGGAGGTGTGGTAATGCGCGTTGACCTGGACAAACTGCAGAAGACGCCGCTTCTGAGCTGTCACCAGAAATACGGTGGCAAGATTGTCGACTTCGGTGGTTGGGCCCTTCCGGTTCAATACACCGGCATTGTTGATGAGCATCGGGCGGTGCGCGAGAGGGCGGGACTCTTCGATGTTTCCCACATGGGTGAGATCCGAGTCACCGGGTCCGAAGCCCTGGACCTGATCAACTACCTGGTCACCAACGAGATGGCGGGCATGGCGATCAACCAGATCCGCTACAGCCCCATGTGCTATCCCGATGGAGGCGTGGTCGATGACCTGCTCGTGTACCGGATGGGCACCGAAGACTACCTGCTGGTCGTCAACGCCGCGAACAAGGACAAGGACCTGGAGTGGATACAGAAATGGGCGGAAGATTTCAACGACGCCCAGGTCATCGACGAGTCCGATGAGACGGCTCAACTCGCCATCCAGGGCCCCGAGGCCGAGAGGATCCTGGATCGACTGGTTGATGTGGACCTTGCCGAGATGAAGTACTTCTGGTTTACCCCCGCTGCACGGATGGCCGGTCACGAGGTTCTCATTTCCCGGACGGGATACACCGGGGAGGACGGCTTCGAGATCTACTGTGAGCCCGGAGCGGCCTGCGACCTGTGGGAGGCCATGATGGAGGCCGGTAACGAGGAGGGCCTGATCCCTGCAGGTCTCGGTGCCCGTGATACCCTCCGATTTGAGGCAGCCCTCACCCTGTACGGGCAGGAGCTCGGCCCGGACATCAACCCCCTTGAGGCCGGGCTGAAGTATTTCGTGTCACTGGACGGAGAGGACTTCATCGGCAAAGACGCCCTGGTGGCCGCGAGGAAGCGGGGCGTGGATAAGACCCTGGTGGGCTTCGAAATGCTCGCCCGGGGGATCGCCCGGACCAACTACGTCATTTACGACGAGGAAGGGGATGAGGCGGGCTACGTGAGCAGCGGCTCGCACAGTCCCACCCTGCAGAAGAGTATCGGCCTGGGCTTTGTCAAACCGGAGCTGGCGAAAGTCGGCACGTCATTGCAGATCGCGGTGAGGAACCGGAAGCTGGACGCTGTCGTTGTCAGAAGACCTTTTTATAAACGGGAGGGATGAAAAATGTACCCAGAAGATCTTTTGTACACAGACAACCATGAGTGGATCCGCGTGGAAAACGGTACCGCCCTCGTAGGCATAACCTATTATGCCTGCGATCAGATGGGCGACCTGGTGTTTGTGGAGCTGCCCGAAGAGGGTGACGAGTTTGCCCAGGGCGATTCCTTCGGCGTCATCGAGTCGGTCAAGGCCGTCGCGGACTTCTACCTGCCGGTCGGCGGGACCATCATCGAGATCAACGAGGACCTTCTCGATGCCCCGGAGATCATCACCGATGATCCCTACGGTGAGGGCTGGGTGATCAGGATTGAGATCGCCGACAGCTCCGAGCTGGATGTACTGATGAAGTCAGAGGACTACCAGACAATCCTGGATTGATGGATCCAGGATGTGATGGGGTGATGAAATGAACTACCTTCCGAACACCGAAGAGGACCGTAGGGCCATGCTCGACGCCCTGGGCGTCGAGTCTATAGATGATCTGTTCGCTGCCATACCGGAAGAGGTTCGCTTCCGCGGCAAGATGGACCTTCCTCCAGCCATGGCAGAGCTGGACCTGGTCCGCCATATGAAGGCCCTTGCCGGGCGGAATATTTCCACAGAGGATATCGTCTGCTTCCTCGGTGCAGGAGCTTACGATCACTTCCTGCCCGCGGTGGTGGATCACATGTTGTCCCGCGAGGAGTTCTACACGGCCTACACCCCTTACCAGCCCGAGGTCAGCCAGGGCACGCTCCAGGTGATCTTCGAGTTCCAGACCCTGGTCACCCAGCTGACGGGCATGGATGTGGCCAACGCGTCGATGTACGATGGGGCGACCGCCGTGATGGAGGCGGCCCTGATGGCGGGCCGGATCGTTCGCAAGGGCGACCGCGTGGTCGTCTCGGAGTCGGTCCACCCTCGCTACCGGCAGGTCCTGGCCACCTACCTGGACGGCCTGGACTGGGAGGTCGTCGAGGTCCCCACCGCCGAGGGGGTCACCGACCTGGCGGCCCTTCGAGAGGCCATGGATGACAGGACCCTCGCGGTGATTGCTCAGAGTCCCAACTTCTTCGGCATGCTGGAGCCCGTCGATGAGATCGCCGAGATCTCGGGCAGGGCCCAGTTCGTCGTTGCCTGCGACCCGATTTCCCTGGGCGTCCTTCGGCCCCCCGCCGACTACGGCGCTGACATCGCCGTTGGGGAGGGGCAGCCCCTGGGCAACCCCCTCAGTTTCGGGGGACCCTACCTGGGCTTTTTCGCCGCCGGACAGAAGCATATACGGCGCATGCCGGGTCGGCTCATCGGACGGACTTCAGACGTGGACGGCACCCGGGGGTTCGTGATGACCATGCAAACACGGGAACAGCACATTCGCCGGGACCGGGCCACCTCGAACATTTGCACCAACGAGGCCCTCAATGCCCTGGCCGCCGTAGCCTACCTCAGCACCATGGGCAAACAGGGACTCCGCGAGGCTGCAGAGCAATCCCTGCAGAAGGCTCACTACGCAGCTCGCACCATCGACGGCCTGAAGGGATATCGCCTGCGGTTTGACCAGCCCTTCTTC
>SKXF01000279.1 GCA_007128555.1 Clostridia bacterium
ATTAAACGCAGGACGCTGTCCGGCACAGGTGGCCGGGAAGTAGCCCTGACCGTGAAAGAGTTCGCCATGATACAGATGCTGGCTCGCAATCCTGGCAGGGTCTTCAGCCGGGAGGATCTCCTCGATCGGGTATGGGGATACGACTACTTCGGCAGTTCCAGGACCGTTGATGTTCACGTGCGTAGGCTGCGGAAGAAGATTGAGGACCTCGACATGGTATCGGACGGATCCGAGATCATCAAGACGCGATGGGGTGCAGGATACTTGCTTGAGACGGTCCGATAGGGAGGCACCATGACCGACCGGAAAGGGTTATCATCCCTGCGTGGGCGACTCACGATCGTCTATTTTATTCTCATCACCACCGCTACCGCAGCCCTCGGTCTCCAGGTCTACCGGTGGACGGCTGCCGACCTCATCTCTGAGCGTCGCATTCGCCTTCTGACCGAGGCTCGCATCACGGCCGACGCGGTCTCCCCCGAACAAGATGAAGCCGTGGGGAAAGTCCTCGAAGGTTTTGCCCGCAGATTTGGAGGGCGGATCCTGTTCACTGACCGGGCAGAAAGGGTACGCGCAGACAGCCTTCAGTTCTCCTCACCTGAGATGTCCCTTGTGAACACCCAGATGGACCTTGACGAGGTACGCTCCGCCCTCGGTGGCGACGCCCAGGCATCGGTATACCAACTGTCCTCGGGCGAGTACGTCCTGTATGCTGCCGCTCCCGTGGTCCGCGCTGGTGAGATCCAGGGGACTGTCCTGATCTCCAGTTCCCTTGCTCCCGTCATGGAGGCTCTATCTCTTCTGGTACGTCGCCTCGTGCTGACCGGCCTCGGCATCGTGGCAGTCTTTCTGGCTGTGACCTGGTACCTTGCCCTACGGCTGACCTCTCCACTGGAAGATCTCACCCAGGCAGCCCGGCTACTGGGCTCGGGAAATCTCGATTCCCGTGTCCAGATTCGACTTCGCGATGAAGTAGGGGACCTGGCCCAGACCTTCAATCAAATGGCTGACCAGGTGCAGGAACACGATCTGGCGCAAAGGCAGTTCATCTCCGATGCTTCCCACGAGCTGCGATCCCCCGTCAGCAGTGCCCTGCTCCTGGTGGATGCCATCGACGCACAGGCAAAGGATCCACAGCCCCTCCTTGGGCGCCTGAGGGAGCAGCTGGAGCGAATGGGGCGCCTGGTCAACCAACTGCTGGAGCTGGCCCGCCTGGCTGAATGGGAGACAGCCCCAGGGGAGGGCGGGGAGCCAGAGTACGCGGATGTTTCTCACGTCGTCAACCGGGTCTACCGCCGCATGGAACCCGTCGCCGAATCAAAGAAGGTCCAGATCCAGCGAGGCATTGTGGGTAATCCCGTGGCAACCGGAGAAGAGGAGAACCTCGAGCGAATTGTCCAGAACCTTGTTGAAAACGCCATCAAGTACACCCCTCCGGGGGGGACCGTGAGGATCTCTGCTGTTCATGACTCAGATGACCAGGTCGTACTGCACATTGCCGATGACGGCGTCGGAATTCCCTCCGACGCGCTGCCTCACATCTTCGACCGCTTCTACCGGGCCGACCCCTCTCGCTCCCGCGAACAGGGAGGATTCGGTCTGGGGCTGGCCATTGTCAGGCGACGAGTGGAAGCCATGGGGGGTAACGTCGAGGTCGACAGCAAAACGGACCAGGGAACGTGCTTCACCATAAGACTCCGTTCATTGTCTCACCCGTGAACCCGATCACCACCGCACCCGATCGCAGGAGCGGGCCGACCGAATAGTGGGATCGTTCGCACCCATCCCCTTTCGAGCTGGATATGCTAACGCCGGTGTAAATCTGCCGTATGGCGCCGGCTGAGACGTTCTGCAGGGGAGAAGACGTTCGGGTGGACGTGCTGACAAGACATCATTGATCAGGAGTGTGGACGTCCTGAGTAACAATATACACTTGGCCGGCATGAGAGCGGTATCTCGGACCAATCAATCTCTGGGGTTTGTGAATGGGAGGACCGGGATGTGCGAAAGGCGCCCGGTGCCCCGGACGCCTTTCCGTTCATCGGGTGAACCGATGGTTCGCAATATCGAGGATCACTGGGCGCGACCAGACGAAGGCATTGCTGGTCTTGGCGGGAGCGAAGAAATACAGGGCACCCAAACTGGGATCCGATCCGCTCATCGCCTCACGAACTGCCCGAAAAGACTCCGCGTTAGCGGGCCGATAGATCATACCGTTGTCCACCGGGCTGAACTGCCTCGGCTGATATACGACGCCTCTGATGGTATTCGGGAAACTGTCGCTGCGAATGCGGTTCAGCACCACGGCCGCCACGGCAACCTTACCGGCATAGGGCTCTCCGCCCGCTTCAGACTGAACCAACCTGGCAAGCAGATCGATGTCTCCGTCAGAGAAGGACACCGAAGCAGACGCTGTCACAGCAGCTCCCTGGGTCCCGGCCTCCGGCGACGTTGTCATCGGCACCACCAGCCGCTGACCGGGGCGAATCAGGCTGGACGCTGCGCTCGCACTCTTAATCGCACCAACATCTGCGCGGTACCACTGGGCAATCTCACTCACTGTTTCTCCCCGGCTGACCACGTGAACCCTGCTGTCAGCAGGAATCCTAAGAGCCTGGTCCGGGTAGATCATGGTACCAGGCAGGCGATTCAACTGCTGAATCGATGTTACCGTTGTGCGATGCCTCATCGACAGAAGCCACAGACTCTCGCCCGACCTGACCATGTGATCAATAACGGACGCGTGGGCAAGCCCCGACGAGACAAGCATCATAACCATCGCCACCAACAGAGCGGCAGATTTCTGACCTACCTTCATCCTCACCAGAGCTTCCGTGACCTTCTTGAAAACCATACGGTATACCTCCTATAGACTGTCTAATCCAATGCACCTTCGTTAGTAAGACAGTATATAGAGAAGCAGAGGATATAAACAGGCTAATCTCCTAAATAATCCTTCCATAAGCACCAAATTTGAACTAATGCAAGTTAAGATGGCCTCAAACTACCCATCGCGAATCAGGGGCATCGTCGAGCAGTGGATACTGTCACCGTGCTTGTGGCCCTCGTCGTAAGGCACCTGGATGCATTCAAAAACCCCATCCGATCGAGTTTGTCGCCCGTCCAACGAGCGGAGTCAGGCATGAGAAGCTTGACTGATGCAAGAGCCATGCCATTCAGAGCGTTGTTCCTGGGATCAACACCAATCGATTCAAGGTCAAGATCCCGGAGCACAGCGAGAAACCATAGCGGTAGCCTGATGCCATTGACCAGGGCCTTCTGGTAATCGACCATGACGATCGCACCATCGATATGCAGGCTGTGACCCATGAGGGGAACCCAATCAGAATCAACCCCACCTCCTGGTGTTCCAGGGCATTTCTGAGCCGGTCAACGCCAGCGGGATTTTGCTCGGAAGCCTGTGCCTACAGCGGCATGATGTTCGTCGAGGAAGCAGAAGCTTCCGCCCTCCATCAAACAACACCGCTCCATCTAGTCAATGTTCGTCTGTACCTTCACCTGTCTCTTCGGCGCAGATGGATGGACGTCCCTCTGCACAATTCGTTGCTGCCAGGTTCCTCGAGTGAACCAAAAGACCACCATGGATGCGCCGATCACGTTGCCCAGCAGCACACCCCACCACAATCCCGCGGGACCCAACGTTGTATGATGGGACAGGGTATACGCCAGGGGAACTCGCAGTACCAGAAGCGATATTGCGGAGAACGTCATGGCAGTGATGGTCTTGCCCGCACCTCTGAAAGCACCGTTGATGACGGACATCACCCCCATGAAACCGAACGAGAAGGAGATAACTCTGATATAGTCTGCACTGTGGCCGAGGGCCACCACATCCTGATCGGTGAGAAAGGTGTTAGCTACGACTTCGGCTCCATAAAACGCGATCAGCCCCATGAGCGATAGGACTCCAAACATGAGTCCCGCACTCAACCGGGCCGTCCTACCCGCCCGTTCTACCCTGCCGGCGCCAAGATTATGACCTACCATTGCCGTTGTCGCCTCGGCAAACCCCATGCTGGGCTGAAACACCACTGATGCGATCCGGTTTCCAATGCCGTAGGCCGCCAGTACCGGGGTACCGAAGGCAGCAACGATCGCCGTCATCGCAGTCATCCCCAAAGCCTGCATGGATTGCTCAGCGGCTGCCGGCAGACCAATGGTCACGATCCTTCGTATGATGCGGATATCAGGATAAAGATCACGAGTCCGGACCCGAATACCCAGATGACCCCGGAACAGAAGTCCAACTCCAACCACCGCGGCCAGCCCCCTGGATATGACGGTTGCCACCGCTGCTCCCTGGACACCCATCTCGGGGAAGAAACTCCAACCAAAAATGAGGAATGGATCCAACACGATGTTCAAAAGGGTTGAAACAATCATCAGCTTCATCGGGTTGATGGTATCGCCCGCCCCCCTCACAAGGGCCTGAAATATGAAGAAACCGAAAACAAAGGGAATCCCAAGGAACCACGTCCTCAGATAGGCCAATGCATCCGGGAACACATCCGGCTCGGGCCCAAGAAGGGACAGGACCGGCGCCGCCAGCAAGAATCCCAGGAAGGAGAGAAGCACGGCGACCACACCGACGAAGGCAATGGTTTGCCCTGCAATGTAGTTGGCATCCTCGTCCTTTCCAGCGCCGACGTTCTGTGCCACGAGAACGGTGCCGGCTACGGTGAAACCTCCCCCAATGGATATGAACAGAAATACGATGGGGAAACTGAGGGATACTGCAGCGACGGCCCCGGCTCCCAGCCTTCCCACCCAGTAGGTGTCCGCCAGGTTATATATCGTCTGAAGCAAGTTGCTCAGGACCACCGGCCAGGCCAGGGTCAGGAGAACGGGTAGGATCGGACCTTCCGTAAGATTCAGACGTTTGTACAGGGTAGGGCCGCCCAGGGACATTGCGATCGACCTCCGTTCTCAGGCAGAGACCAACGCTCTGGCCTAATATTTGAGGGCTGCCCTCAGTTTGGAGAAGATACGGACTAAGTCCGCCAGATCCTCCATCGTGAGATGATCGAGAATCTGCTTGAACTCCTCAAATCGCTCCGATTCGATTTCCTCCACCACGACCCGGCCAGGCTCTGTCACCTGAAGTAAGGTAACTCTGCGATCCGAAGGATTCGTTCCACGGGTGATAAGTCCCTTGTCGTGAAGAGAATGCACAATATTGGACACTGTGGCCTGGTTGAGATTGAATTGCTCAGCCACCTGCGAGACATTCCGCGAATCTTCAAAAGCAATGTGGCGCAGGAGAAAGAACTCCGGACCCGACACATCACGGTCCCGGAAGCCCTTGCGAGCATTGGTGAACTGCTTACCGATCGTAGAAATGAGCCGATCAAGATCCCGGATCAATGATTCCTTCTTCATGGGCCTCCCCCTTACTCATTGCTTATAAATATTTCTTACACATATGGATTTGTCAAGCTCATTCAGGTAAGGAGACCGGCGATCAGGATGTAGATGAGGGCAAGGGGAGCAATGTACCTCATGATGAAGGACCAGAGGGGGAGGGCGCCTGATCTGCGAACACCGAGGAATACCTCCGTTCCCGCTGCGCGAGTTCCCCAGATCCACGCAACGAAGACGGTGGTAAGCAGACCGGAAAGGGGAAGCAACAGGTTGGAGGTGATCATATCTGTGAAGCCCATGATATCCCAGCCCAGGATCCGAACATGGCGCAGCAGACCCTCGGACAGTGCAGAGGGAAGGCCAGCAATGAAGCACGTGACGCCCACCGTCACCACGGCCCGGGGCCGCGACCATCCCATCTCCTCTATGAGCAACGCATTCAGAACCTCCAGGAAAGAGATCACCGACGTCATCGCAGCGAAGGACAACGACAGGAAAAACACCGCGGACCAGAACACAGCACCGGGCAGGGTGTTGAACACTGCGGGGAGGGCAATGAAAACCAGCCCAAAACCGGCCTCGGCCTCTATGTCAAAGGCAAATAGGGCTGAAATCACAACGAGACCTGCCAGGACGGCAATACCCACATCAGCCAGGCTTATGATCAGTGAGTTGACCGGTATATCATCTCTTCGACTCAGGTAACTCCCGTAGGTCAGGACGGCTCCCATGCCAAGACTGAAGCTGAAGAAGACCTGCCCAAGGGCCTCAAGGGCCACGTCAAAGGACATGAGCGAGAAGTTGGGCGTTAGAAACCACACGGCCCCCTCCAACCCGCCCTCGAGAAGAAGCACCCTGCCCAGCAAAATAAGGAGCAACACGACGATGCCCGGGGTGAGAACTCGACCCCATCGTTCAATACCTGCCGATACACCGTAAAATACGATGACTGAGGCGATAATGAGAAAGGCGGCCTGGCCGTATATGGGTAGAAGTGTGTCCGCCGTCAGATGAGCGAATAGGTCCGTCAACCCGTCGCTGCTCAACCCAGAAAGACCTCCTGCGGCGCTCAACAGGGTGAAGATCAATGTCCAACCTGCTATGACAGAGTAATAGGACGCGATCATAAGAACAGCAAGGGGAGCCACCAGACCCGCACTCCACCAGCCCGTCCCGGGGCTGAGGTCACGAAAGGCGCCGACGACTCCCTTTTGGCTTCGCCGTCCCATGGCCAGCTCGGACATCATCAACGGGATACCCACACCGAGGACAATGACCAGGTACAGTAGAAGAAAAGCCCCCCCTCCGCTCCGGGCCACGATGGTGGGGAACCGCCAGACATTGCCAAGCCCGACAGCAGATCCAACCGTGGCAAGGATAAATCCTGTGCGCGATGCCCATTGCTCTCGATCCTGAGAATCATTCAATGAGATACCCCCTACATCTGGGTTTATAGTGCTTGTGTTGGCCGGGATTCATGCGGGCCTCTCCTGGCAGTCCTCGGTCAACGTAATGGGCTGATACCCAGGAACCACAATGGCATTTACGGGGGCACACGGTGTCCAGGATATGCGAGACAAAATAGAGCCCACTGTGCAAACCTCTGCAAATGGCGCGCTTGCCATCATACATAGGCTCGCCGACAACGCCCAGGATCACCTTTGCCGCGCTGGATATGAGCAGGTACGGTAACCCATCATCGCATTATGGCGCCTGGTTTGTGAAACTCTACCGAGGACAGGTGAGTCCACTCCTGCACCCCGGATTTCTTTCACAAGAGGTGAGATCCATCATACCGGTCAATGCTCACCTGGGATCCTCACGGGCAGTTCGCATTAAGGGCATCGCGATCGCATAGATGCAATCACCTGCCAGGTCCTGTACTATTATTGAGGGGATGTACGCAAATGCAGAACATAGAAACCTCTGCCCCCGAATCTCGTGCTCGTTCAGCGATGAGACGCTGGTCGCACAGCGGTACGCGGTGCCAGAGGAGTCAGGGGGCGACCCAGGCGCACAAACCTACCATGTTCTGAGGTGTCATTGGGATGACGGCAA
>SKXF01000253.1 GCA_007128555.1 Clostridia bacterium
GGAAAACCAGAGGATGAAGGATCGCCTCAGCAGGTTGACCATGGAAACCGAATGAACACTTCCTCCCGACGCCCAGGTCGGGCTCTTTCGAGAGAACGCCTGCGCACGGGATTGGGTCTGACAAGGGGGATGTGATCGGCGGCTCCTTTTTAACCCAGCGATCGTCCAACCTGTCTCCATCCTGTCTGGGGCACCGCGTGTACTGGTGTTGCGCACCTGGCGTGTCGAGGGAGTCCTAACCTAATCGGTGCAATGTGGTCTTCAGGGAATCATCCGGGGAGATGGGTGAGGGCGTGGTAGAGGTTCCTCGGACCGGATGGGCCAGATCGCCCTGAGACAATGCTACATTGCCACATCCGTGGTCCAGGGGAGCGTCTCTTGGAGAAAGTCCTCCCGTGGGAGCTCAAACGGGGAACGCGCAGCTAGCCTCGCAGAGTTCTGGATCGAGATCGGGCTTTGACAATAGAACACCCGCCGATGACTCAAGGGAACAACTGCCCAACGCGAAAAGAGCACACACGCTGGAGTCATCCCAAGAGCCAGGCGGCGGGGTGGCGTTCTGACGTTGCCCATTCACAACCCGGCGAAAGGACGAACGACCGAAGGCTTATGAATCCGCGGTCTTCGCCTCGGTCTCAATAACCTGAGTCTCGGCGAATTTATCGCCAAGCCGTCGCCCTGATTCATCGGTTAGCACCAGTACGAGCTCAATGATCCCTAGTATAATGGCTAGAATGCCGCCGATGATCCAGCCGATCACTGGGATGATCATAATAACGCTGCCGATCGCCAGGGGGATGTTGCGCTTGATCGAGATCACCCAATCAACATCCGTTTCCGGACCCAGTACCTCAACCTGGAGGCCCATCACCTTCTTGCCAATGCTTCGGTTCCTGAAATCCTCATTTTGGGTCAACTCGTAGACGACGGCGTCCTTGGTCAGCATGTATGCAGAACCAATCAGTGCCCCGATAAAGGGGATGAACGAAGGGATGTAGGAAATCGCGCCGTCTATCACCGCTGCGACGAGTCTCTTCATAAGATCAGCCTTAGGCATCCGTAACACCTCCTTTCTCGGTAGAAGCCGCATCAGCCTGTCTATTCCCGTTTGCGTGGTGCCCATCAGACACCATCCGGCACGGGTCGACAGTCTTGCAAAGCGGCTTACCGCTCGTTTTGTGTACCAACGACGGCCCACTGCAGGCGATCTATGCTGGTGTTCCCTCGGCCACATAATCCAAGGGTGCAGTTCCAGCAGAAAGCTGTGTGGTAAACACTCGCTCCTTCGAATCTCCTCACGGAGAACGCCAGGAGCACGTGGAGGGGGTCACCGGGTTCGAAATCCGACAATCCCAAGTGGGTCGTTCCTAAAGGGAGTTCGATGTCATGGTAGTCATATCCTGCTACGTGAACAACAGGCTGTCAAGGTTTTTTCTGGCTCGACGCATTCCGTCATCAGGTTGGGCCTGTCTTGGGGCCTCTTGGTCCATTGTCCCGGGAGATTTATGCCGATATCGTAATGCATGACCTGCTGCGGAAGGCTATACGTTGGATTGGCTGATCGCCTCGTAGATATTGATGGGGGACCGATGGGCGGTGTCCCCCGGCATGTATGCAGGAAATTTCCGGGGTAGAGTCGAAAGAGATGGTGGATGATGGTAGGAAGAAGACGGGGGAGAGGGGTCTTCTCGGTTGCATTCTACCTGTCCAGGATTTGGTATCTTTGATCCCCCGAGCGGACCGCGAAACGACTCATAGTGTTCGTAAGGCAATAGTATGGCATCTCAAGTCGTGTTGGGCCAGGTGATGCGTCGATCACAGGGATCTCCGGTTCGTGCGGGTCACAATGGCCTCGCCAGAACCTCGGAAGAAGGTTGATCGAATCTGGGGACGCGGATGCATAAACTGAACGAGTGATCCTTGCAACGAGGACACAGGCTAAGCTGTGTGCCGGGGGGTGTGTAGCCCGCGGAGACCTCGGCCTGCCCGGCGCAATGCAGGGTCTGAGAAGCCGGATCGGATTGCACAGGAGTAAGAAAGGTCGCCGATGGAGGTGGTTCTGGGGTTCAGGCATTGAAATCGGTTGCATGCACGACCGTGATTCAACGCCCCGGAAGATCCGTACCTACTGCGGGGAGACTCCATCGGACCCATGCAGTAACTCTGCAACCGGCTCAGTTCGCAGGGGTCAACCCGTGAAGCAGGATTGCCTTCAACACCGTATTGTGCGAGTTTACGGAAGGGAGTACGCGGAATATGAAGGAATTCACCATAGGCTCGAAAGCCCTCGAAACGGTCAACGACTTTTTGGGCAGCTCTGCGAATCCGCTCACAGCATCACTGATGGAGGTTGTGCAGAAATACGGGAGCCCATCCGAGATCAACCGAAGTGCCAGGAAAGCCCGCCAGCTGGACCATCTCTTCGAGCAGCTGCGTGAGAGTCAGTCACCGTACCTGGCGGACCTCGAATGGCTGAGTGCCCAAAGAGACGAGGGGTCTTTCATTGACGTGGCAGACTACCGCCGAAAAGTGCTGGGGGAAGGGGCAGGGGAACAGACCTTTGCGGAGGACCGTGCCGTTACCCTGGAGATCAGTGCGCTGCAGTATTTCCCCTGGCTCGTCGCCGAGGCGAAACAGGCTGTCGCAGGGCAAGAAATCATGCCGGGTCGCTTCATAAGGGTCCGTCACATGGTAGAGCAGGAGAAGGACCAGGGAGATCTCCTCGCCGTTGCAGCGGCGATGCAGATCATTGGTGCCAGTTACGTGGAAAGTCTCGATACCAAGGGGGTCGATGGCTCCAACGTGCACCTGGGCGGGCCCGAGACCATTACGGGCTATTTCGGAGGAATCGGCCAACCCAATGACTATGTTTACAAGTGGGTCGACGAACTCCTTTACTACTACACTCGCTACGGCATCGAGCAGTACCTGAACATCAATCACGGCACCATCCTGGCCGGGTTAATGCTCTACAAGCTGGGCATTGATGTGTCCTTCAAGATCTCGGTGTTCACCGGCCATGACAATCCCTTTGCCATGCTCTGGACCCTCAGCATGGCCCGGCTGTTTGCACGCGATGACGGCAGCACACCGCTGGATGGCATCAATTTCAGCAACTCTGTCAACAGCGACACCATCAAGTTGAGTTCGACGATCCGCGCAGCCCTCGGTCTCGAGGAGAACGTTCGCTTTGAACACCACATCACCGAGGCGTATAGGAGTATCGTGCGCCAGCCCTACGACCGTCTCGATGAACTCCTGGAGGTCGCCGTTGATGTGCCAAACATAGCTGCCAAGCACGAGGGTGGAGACCCTGCTGTCGAGGCGACTCGGGAACGTTCTTCCGACCTTCTCGATTACTTCAGGGCAAAGGATGAGATCATTGAGACCGGGGACATGGGCCACCTGGTCCGGAACTACCTCGACAAACATGATGCCGTGAACAGAACAGCCCGGAGACTGACGGAGAAGGGCCTGGCTTTCCGGGGTGCGACCAGGTTGCACCATGGATCCTAGGTAGGCAGGATGCCCACGGGCATTGGCTCTGAACCATGACGACCCCCGCACGTTCTCATCTTGCGGGGGTCGTCGCGTGTCGAGCTACGTGGTGTGAGACGTGAGTCCTTACAGGCGACTCCAGTTGAGGCATCCATCACGCGTTGGCAGCATGCCTTCCACGAACGATGTCATGCCAGGACACAACGGATGCATCGCGGTGATAGGTCGTATCACACGCAGGGAAAGCCAGGGCGTGTCAGTGCCTCACTGTAGCCTTCAGGCTGAAGGTGAAGGGGAAACGACCGGCGAAATGAGGATACAGGAACAATCCCTTCTCCATCTTCTTCATCCCGTCCAGGTCATAGAACAGGACGTCGTATTCGTTGAAGAACTCCACGTACAGTCCAGCTGCGGTCAAAGAGTTGATGATATCGCTGATCGTGTGCACCCAGAAGAAATTTTCGCCTTCCCTGCTCTCAGAGGCATAACCCCCTATGTGGGTATCTCGGTCCGGCTCCCGGCCGAAGTATGGGTACTTGATCTCCAGCACGTTCTCCCTCATTTTCTCCTCGGAAAACGCGAGCTGGCAGGGATGGGAGTCAAAGACGTAAAGGAAACCGTCCTCGTTGAGAAGGTGCCTGATGGTACGCCCCCATTGCCCCAGCTCCGGCAGCCAGCCCAGGGCTCCCTCGGAGGTGAACACGATGTCATACGTCTCATGGTGGACGTCCATCAGCGTCAGGATATCTGATTCGATGAAATCGGCATCGGGTGTCCCGGATTCGCGGGCAAGTTTCCTGGCATAGTGGATGTTGGCGGGCACCAGGTCAACTCCGGTGACCTCCGCTCCCAGTCGGGCGAGGGACACCGTGTCGGCGCCCGTATTGCACTGAAGATGTATGAGGCTCTTGCCAGAAACATCGCCCAGTTCGCGGGTGACGATGCTGTTGAGAAGGGAGTGTTCTTCGTTCAGCCTCCTGCCAAAATACTCGTAGTGATCCTGGGCCACCAGGGCCCAGGATCTCTTGTTGACCTCTATCTCCTTCATATTGATCTCTCCGTTCACCGGTGTTGGGAGGTTGTCCCGGGGGCGGGCCAGCGCCGTCCATTTATGATCTCGTTGCTGATGGGACGTCTCGAACCTAACCGGAACGTTGCTGTTGGCCGTGCCCTGTTCCGAGGATCCGACACCACATCCTGTCTCGACTCACTTAGCATAACAGGGTTGCAACCGTGCCGGAAGACCCGGTTCCAACGAGGTAAGGCCGATTAGGCAGCGGATATCGCACCGGATGCCTGCCAGTTGAAGGTTCCGGGATCAAAGGAGATGTCATTGCGTTGTCGCTACTCCCTGAACTCGCGGATCCGGATCTGCCCGGAGGAGTACCGGCGCATCTGTTCACCCAGGTCCGCCCCGAGCTGCCGGGGGCTTCCTGGCCTGGAGAAGGAAAGATCCGCCCAGAGTAGGGCCTCCTCGCCCCCGGCCTGGTTCAGGATATCGCCCGAGGGGGCGATGATCCGGCTCTCGCCGCGGAAGCTCTCCTTGCCCTCCGGGCCTTCTTCCACCCCAATTCTGTTTGCGGTAATCACCGCACTCACATTCTCTACGGCCCTGGCCCGGGCAACATCCAGGGTCATGGACCCGCCAAAGTTAGCGGGATGGCAGATCAATTGCACACCCAGCCGCAGGTATTGCCGGGTCAGTTCGGGAAACCACAGATCGTAGCAGATGGCCAGACCCACTCGTATCCCGCCCAGCGAGAAAACGCTCCCCCTATTTCCCGGGGCAAAAATCCCTGTTTCCAGGCCGGTCAGGTGGATTTTCCGGTGATGACCCATGTATCCATTGGGGCCCACAACGACCGCAGAGTTGTAGGCTCGGTCACGTCCGGTTTCTGCAAGTCCCGCGACGATATAGGCCTGGTGCCCCTTGGCCAGTCTTGCAAGAAACTGGGTGGTGGGGCCATCGGGGATGGGTTCGCTCAACTGCAGGGCTTCTTCTGGCCCAGCGAAGAAATACCCCGTCGTAAAGAGCTCGGGCAGGACGAGGAGGTCGAAGGCCTCTCCCCTCAGGGCATTTTCCACTGCGATTGTATTTTCTTCAATCTGTCCAAACCGGCAATCAAACTGGTACAGGCCTGCACGCACTAACATCAACCCTCTCTCATGGTCCTGGCACCTGCAAGTTGGCCCGTCCAACCGCCTGCCCTACTCACCTGCCAGCCTGACAAATCCTTCACTGCCATCCAGGATCGTAGCATGCAGCCCCCTGAGACCGTAGAGCTGGTGGATCCTCTGTGCAAACCGGCAGCCCACCAGGTGAAACAACTTGTGCTGGTCTCCGAACAGGGTCAGCTGGTGGATTACCGTTTCAGGGTCCACTTCATCGGGCAGGTCATCGAGGCCCCTGTACAGCTGCCAGAATCGGGCTTCAAGGTCCGCCATGGCTGTGTCGTCCTGCAGGGTGACGTAGTCGGGAAAAGCGTCAAGGGTCTCGTCCTGTTGGCGCAGCCGCCACGGAGCGTAGGTGCCCAGCCCTTCCAGGTGGACAAGCCCCTGCACAAGGTCACGTAGAGCTTCGCGCGACCGTATGTCGCGGATCCTGGGAAGGTCATGGTACGCGAGAAATCCCACGTGGTGCAGCTCGTGGATGATGAAGTACTCAACGTGGCGCGGGTTCTCCATGAGGTACGGGTGCGCGAGATTCACCGATGCGGACCACCGATCCGACACAACACCCACATCATAGCCGAGGGTGAAGTAGAGGGTCGCCCGGGAGAACCTGTGTGCTTCGGGCAGCATTCTCACGAGTTCCGTGGTCCACCTGTCCCTGTTCCGGACGGATTCACGAGCCGCCCTGATGGCCCGGCGGATCCCTGGGAGCAGCTCGGGGCGGCCTTTCACGGGCTCGAGTAGTTGGGCCACGAGTGCTGGCCCTTCTGGTACGTGTTGAATACCGAAACGGTCCATATGGCGCCTGAGGTGATCGATGGCGGGCAGCCAACCGAGCCTGTTCAGCGCACAGCTCACCCTGCCTGATTCCAGGGTCTCCAGAGCCCCGTTGACATAGCGGAAATCAAAACCGATGTCTTCCCCTCGCACACCCGATCACTCCCCAATAGGTTTGCTCAATCATATCATCGAGCAGCGCCGGTGTACGAGCCGGGTATGCTCGCTTCCCGGCTGATTGAGCGGTGTTGAGACGGGGGATCGGCGAGATCTGAGGCGCCCCTGGGTTGGGCAAACCCATTCGCCCATATTTGTGTGCGGACGCCTCGTTAGCTTCCTTGCGTGCCGGACTATATACCATGTACGGAGCTGCCTGGGTTCAACCGGCATCAACTGGGAGTCAGACGCCCCAGCCTTCCTTTGTGTCTGGCAATCTGTAGGATTATGACCTATGATCCCGAAAAATCACCGATCTATGTTTTGCATCGATGAACGCGCCGCACCTGTCCTGATTAACCGCTCTACGGTCCTTCTGTGACGGTGAACCCAACATGTAGGACGTGCAATGATCTCCGGATCCTCACCTGGGTCGACCGAAGCCTTCCGCCGGTGATTGCAGTGGATCCGTGATCCGTTGTATATTTGAGGGCAAAGATGATCCGCTGAGTGAATGCTCCCGCTCATTGGGGAGTTGGCGGCCATCATCGGGGAGACGGAGGTGGCCTGCGCAACGCACCATACGTTTTCATATCCTGGGTCGTCTGAACAGCCATCCATTGTGATCGGTGTGCCTCCCTCGGGAGCGCATTGAGTCCGGCGTACCCAGAAATATCTTCAATCCAGGGAGGAGAACACATTCATGTCAGCAATCCGGAGATGGAACCTTCTGGCACTGGCCGCCGCACTGCTGGTGATGGCAATCCTGGTGGTGGGCTGCGGTCAGGCCGAGGAGCCGACCGACCCGGCCGACCCGACAGA
>SKXF01000296.1 GCA_007128555.1 Clostridia bacterium
CAACGGCCTGGTGAAGTGGGAGACAGGTACTTTCGAGATCGTACCCGACCTGGCCTATGACTGGGACATCTCGGAGGATGGCACGATCTACACCTTCTACCTGCACGAGGGCGTTCAGTGGCACGGAGGATACGGGGAGTTCACGGCTGATGACGTGAAGTTCACCTTCGAGCGCGCGCTTGATCCCGATACTGGGTCACGCTGGGACGGTCTCATCAATCTTATCACGGACATCGTGGTCGTAGACGACTACACCGTGGAGATCCACATCGAGGAGGCTTCACCGGTGTTCATCCACAACATGTCTGCATACCGGCCGGGCAAGATCATGTCACGGGCCGCGTATGAGGACATCGGGGACGACTACAACTTCCAGCCGATCGGCACTGGGCCCTTCCAGTTCGAGCGTTGGATTCCGCACGAGGAGATTGTCCTCGTGGCTTTTGACGACTACTTCGAGGGCGCTCCCACGCTGAGAAAAGCGACCTTCCTTGTCATCGCGGAGGACACGGTCGGTGCCATGGCTGTTGAGGCCGGCGAGATCGATACCATGCTGGTCTCACTCGAGGAGATCTACGACAAGTTCGTGGCGGATCCGAACATCGTGGTCCAGGAACTGCCCTCCACGGGCACGCGCTACCTCATGATCAAGACCGTGCTTGAGCCCCTCTCCGACGTGCGGGTCCGTCGGGCCATGGCTCATGCGATCGACAGGCAGGCCATCGCTGACATGGTAGGGATGGGTACACTGCCACTGGTGACGCAGATCCCGCAGATGATGTTCGGCTACAATGATAACGTCCCCGTGCACGAGTACAACCTCGAGCTGGCCAGTGATCTTCTGGCCGAGGCCGGGTACCCGGACGGATTCCAGACTCAGTACTACGGGCGTGACATCGAGGTTGAGCGCGACGTGTTCACGCTCATGCAGTCGCAGCTGGCCCAGGCGGGAATCGACGTCGAGTACGTCATGCTGGACTCCACGGCCTGGATGACTGCCACAACGGCCGGCGAATCGCCGCTGGCATGGCTGAGCTTGAGCGCAAGGTACGATCCCGACGCCATCCTCTCAGGCTTCTTCCACGGGGACAGGTCATCCCCTGATGGCCGGAACTTCACCTGGTGGGGTGGTGCCGATGACCTCATCAGTGCAGGCCGGGTTGAGATGGATGAGGCAAGACGAGCCGAGATCTACTATGACCTCCAGGTCGTGTTCTACGAGGAGGTACCAAGCATACCCCTGTTCCAGCCCACGAACGTACGCGCACTTCATCCGTGGGTCAAGGGGTTCCAGCTGGGCCAGGTGGAGGACACCTACCTCTATAACGTCTACATCGAAGGTCGAGGCCGGTAAATCTGCACATCCGGGGTGCGGGAGCGCTGGATCCTCCCCGCACCCCGGTGGGGGGTGAACCATGACGGAATATCTTGGCAGACGACTGCTGTACATCATCCCCACCGCGTTGGGTGTGATGACTTTGATTTTCTTCCTCATACATATGATCCCGGGTGATCCCGTACTGGCCATGCTCGGAGAGGACGCTCCCATGGAGTCGGTTGAACGGGTGCGGAGCCAGCTCGGTCTCGATCAACCGATCCATGTACAGTACTACCGGTATATCAGCGGTGTCTTGCGGGGCGACCTGGGAGTCTCCATCAAGTCACCCAGACCTGTGCTGTCAGAGGTGAGACGTGTTCTGCCTTACACCATAGAGCTGGCCACCTTCGCCATGATCATCGGCATGAGCCTTGGACTGCCGCTGGGCATCACCCAGGCGGTGCGAAGGAACACGGTTGCGGATTTTTCAGCGAACCTCATTTCGGTTATCTGGTACACCGCCCCCATCTTCTGGGTGGCACTGATCGGGATGTATTTCTTCAGCCTTCGGTGGGGTATCTTCCCATTCACTGGAGCCGGCGAACGGGGGGACATTCTGAACACCCTGCATCATCTGGCGCTGCCCGCCATGACCCTGGGATTGAGACGAATTGCTCTCATTGCAAGGATGATGAGGTCTGCAATGCTGGATGTGCTGGGCGAAGACTACATCCGCACGGCTCGCGCCAAGGGGCTGAGTAATCGGATCGTGATATACCGCCATGCACTCAAGAACGCAGTGATCCCAGTGATCACAGCGGCGGGAATGGAGTTTGGAACGCTCCTGGGTGGCGCCGTGGTAACAGAGATCATCTTTGTCAGGCCCGGCATGGGCAGGCTGATCGTGCAGGGCATACTGGGGCGGGATTACCCCATGGTACAGGGTAACCTCCTGGTGTTTGCCCTCGTGTTCATGCTGGTCAATCTCATAGTAGATGTAAGCTACGGCTTCTTTGATCCTCGTATCAGGTTCGATTAGGGGGAGACGACCTTGCCACAAGACATGAACAAAGAGGAGAACCGAGTTCTCAAGGGCATCATCAGTGTTTTCAGAAGGAGTCGCTCGGCCACTGTCGGCATCATGCTGGTACTGATCATTACGATGGTTGCGGTATTGGCTCCTTATATCGCTCCCCACGATCCTCTTGCGTTGGACATGACCATCCGGCGGGAGCCGCCGGGCACCCCAGGGCATCTCCTGGGCACGGACAACATGGGGCGGGACCTGTTGAGCCGCATCATCTGGGGATCTCGCATCAGCATACAGGTGGGCATTGTGGCCACCGGCATCGGTATCGTGCTGGGCACCGTGATCGGGCTCCTCGCCGGTTTCTACCGCGGCGCCATTGAGACCATTCTACTGCGCCTTATCGATATCCTGATCTGTTTCCCCACTCTCCTCTTGGCCCTGGCCATCGTCGCCATCCTGGGACCGGCCATGGGCAACGTCATGATCGCTGTGGGTGTGACGCAGGCACCAAGGTTCGCCCGTATTGTGCGATCATCTGTTCTGTCAGTCCGCGAGATGGAGTACGTGGAATCTGCCAACGCCATGGGTGCGAGCTCGCTGAGAGTCATGTTCCGCCATCTTCTCCCCAATGCCCTGACGGGCGCCGTGGTGTTCGCTACCCTCAGTGTTGGTGCCGCTATTCTTACCGAGGCCACCCTTAGCTTCCTGGGGCTCGGTGTACCGCCCCCCACACCCACCTGGGGCAACATCGTAGCCGAGGGCCGACGGTTCCTCCTGGACTCACCCTGGATAACGGTGTTTCCTGGGCTCGCGATCATGGTCACGGTCTTCGGTTTTAACTTCTTTGGCGATGGTCTCCGTGATGCGCTCGATCCCAGGCTGAGGGGCGAGAGGGACGTCCAATAGGGCCAAGCGTCTGGCGCCGTCCTTCGGGGCCTGGTAAGTGAGGAGCCAACGCACTCACACGGGCGAGTCACCGACGGCGGCGCCTACCCTCTGCCTCATGCCCCCACATCACAATCGATGGTCGGCGCCATCTGGGAGATTTTCCGGGCCCCAGGGCGCTACGTCCCGTCAGGTGCAGCTGATGGTGACCCACCCACGATGGTCAATAGCCCCCGGCCACGAGCATTGCATCCCTTTTTCGAAGTATCGTCATTCTACTGGTGCCAACTCCATGTGCTCCATGTGTGCTGTAATAGGGCATCTGCCCAGACCAGCTTCCAATAACACCCTGAGCATCTCATCTGTGTTGGCAGGGTCAGCCGGCAGGCTCGCAGGTGGGCAGGCGGACACATCGTGAAAACTCTTCATGTCATCTGGGAGCTTGCCGCCCAGTTCGTAAATCCGCGGGACGAGGGCTTCAAAGTAATTGCAGTCCTCAATCCGTGCTGACTCGGCTGTTTCTTTGACTGCCTCACCGTCAATGCCAATCAGATTGATCCGCAGAATGGTGTAGTAATAAAACCCGGTCAACTCGGCTGCAGCATTGGATACCAGGAGCTCGATTAGCTGATCCACCTATGTCGCGCCAGGCGTCACAATTCGCGCCAGCATTATCCTTCTGGAGTGTTCCGATTCTGCCACCTGGCTATTCTCTTTAGAATGGTTCTCCCCGATCCAAGCGGGCGCCTATCGCCTGGTGCCCCCTGGCCTCAACAGGATTTGGTGCACCAACACATACCGCGACGGAGTCTCAAGTGGTGATTGATTGAGGAGTTGTGGTGTACCGGATCAGGGGTACCCGCTACATCTGAGCCGGAAGCGCGTTGCCTCCCGGGAAACCGGAGCAACACGGCCCACGACTGACGAGGTCGGGTGTACTGTCCCCGGACGGAGAAACAGCGGGTAATGTCCTCCTGAGGGTTGGAGCGAAATCGAGGAACGATCGATAGCTGTCCTGGCAGAGCAGTTGTATCCATGTGCGGTCCGGACGAGTCTTCGGTGCAGAGTTGCATTCGGTAGATGAGCCAGGATCCCCGCCGGTTCACGCCCATTCTGCGGGGCGCGTATCGCTGGAAGGACCTTTGCGCTCGCCGTACGGCGATGGAACGGGTTAACAGTCGCCTGGATGTGCCTTTGTCTTTGAACGTCACGATGTCCGGGGTTCCGCCCAGGTGAAGGTGCGAGTAGGCATGACCCTGATGATGCTGGCCATGCGTTGGGCCAGGTGAGAAACAACAAGCCGGACGGGATGCCTGGTGGGGACTGCCCCTCACACCGAAGACCCAAACGACCACAACCAGTGTCCAGATCAGGAGGGTGCCCGGAAACCGGCCAGTGTGGCACAAACACAATACACCTGCCTCCACAGGTTTAGAGCCAGGATCGGAGGGCCGGATGGATCTCCTGGTATTGCTACCTCTCCGGGCTGCAAAACGAACACCCAAGGGCACAGCGCAAGCGCCTCGTCCAGCCTAAGGCTTGCTACTGCAGCCACAGGAGAGTAGAATTGAGGTGATCATCACTGGTGAAGACTCGTCACAATGCATACTTACGAGGACGTATATTTGCAGACACAGGCAAACGGCATCCCGTGTGGCCCTGCAATCATAATCAACATCATCAAAGATGCTCATCCTGAGGAGGGACGATGTGCCCTTGTGGTTTTCGCCCGTTGATGCCATCGGAACTGCCGCCGTCTTCGCATACTACGCCCTGTCAGCCACCGTCATCATCATCCTCAGCCGGCTGTTCGCCATTCCCCGCGAGGTCATCCGCAAGACCTACCACCTGATGTGCTCCGCGAGCATGTTCATACTGCTTTACTGCTTCGAGCGATGGTGGGGGGCGGCCTCTGCCATTGCCAGTGTCTTCGTCCTGGGGTACCTGCTGATGGGATTGCTGGAGCGCATTCCCGCCTTCCGCGCGATCTTCCGGGAGCAGAGCGGGCGGGAAATCCGCCGACAGATTGCCAGCGTGTTTGTCATGTTCCTTGTTCTGCTGGCTCTCACCTGGGGGATGCTCGGTCCGGACAACAAGCATCATGCCGCTATGGGCATCGTGGCCTGGGGCGTCGGTGATGCCCTGGCCGCCCTGGTGGGTAAGCGGTTTGGCCGGATACGCCCCTGGCTCCAGCGCATCGCACCGCGGAAGACCCTGGAGGGTACCCTGGCCATGTGGGGCTCGGCCAGCCTCGCACTTCTCGTCATCCTTTCTGTGCTCACATCGACCACCCTGTCGGTGCGGCTACTGGCAGCGCTGGCACTCGGTGCCACTGCTGCCCTGGTCGAGCTGATATCGAGGAAGGGCTGGGACACCCTCACGGTACCGCCGGCCGTAGCTGGGCTGTCCATGCTGATGCTTCCACTGCTCAATCAGCTGCTGGGACCGTGAGCATGGGCGAGACCGAGACCCAGCCAGCACGTACTCCCGTTTACCAGCAGCAGGAACGTACGCTGCGCTCGGCATGGCTCATCAGCCTGATGGCCCCCGCCGCCACCGCCGTCGCCTTCATGCTGGGAGGGACCAGTGTCCAGCTGGCCGATTTCTTCCGTCGGTCCGCCGAGCTGCTGGGCCTCTTCGCCTCCTGGTGGGTACTCCGCCGCATTCACTCGAAGAGATCTCCTACCCTCGAACCCGAGACCGTACGACAACTGGAACATCGCGCCGCACTGGGAGTGGGCGTGGTCATGGTACTGAGCGCCACCTTCATCCTAGTCTCTGCCCTACTTCGACTGGCCGACCCACCGACGACGGGCCTGGTGGCACCCGGACTGGTGGTGCCGTTGGGAGGCATGGTGGTCAACGGGTGGTTCTGGCGACGGGGCTCACTGCTGGCCCGCCAGCACCCAACCCCGCTGGTAGACTCGCAGTGGCGCCTGTGTCGTGCCAAGGCGGTGCTCGACGGCGTGGTCTTCCTGACGCTGCTGATGACGCTACTCCCTGCTGCGGCGGGCCAGGCACACTACATCGACACTGCCGGTGCCCTCAGCATAGCCGTGTTCCTGTTAATATCGGCGTCTCGCATCATCGTACCGGCGTCCAAGCAGCTCTCAAGGAGACTGTGAACCCGCCATTCGGGCGGGCAGAGACCGTCTCTTTGACCTTTTCCTCCCACATGACAATCTCTTGGACTGCAATGTGGGCAGAAGCATGCACTGGGCTCTCAATGATGCATCATGGGGCAAGATACGTCTGGACACACCAGCGAGGAGGCGAACATGAACACAGACTCTCCAATCGAACGGATCAAGCGCTACGTAATAGGACGCATACGGCAGAACGGCAGGCTGGTGCTCGAGGATCCCGTGGGTACCATCACCGCGGAGGCGGGTGCCGAGGTGACCCGGCGCCAGGTTGAGCAGGCCATGGCAGAGCTGCTCGAGGACGAACTCATCTCACTGAAGCCAGGTAAGGCACTGAGGCAGGTGGAAATCCGACTGACAAAGGGCCATTGACAACCACCGGGGTTTACGTCAGCCAAGAAGTCGTAAAGACCCAGCAGTTCCTCCCGGGTGTACGGGGCCTCGCCCGCCTCCTGGCGCACCAGGTTCACGGTGTACAGCAACGCATGGTCAACGCGAAGGATCTTCCCACCGACACTGGTCGGCACCCGGACCCCCGCGTCCCCATCCTCTGAACCCACAGGTACGTATTCTTTGCATCATGAGTTCGATACTGGCATCATCGGGGAGAGGACGGGGGCCGAAGGAGCAGTTGATGATGCTACATCCCGCCTCAACCATCTGCAGGATGTCCACGATATTGTGAGCAAAATACATTATGCCGTTGGAGGAATACCGTGCGGGATGATCAGCAGCCACAAGAGGTACGCTGGCCGCATCGGTGCGATCCCGCATGATCACGTGCAGGGAATCCCCGAGGATCGATCCCACTCCGACACGCCTCCCACCCGGTAATCTGCTCCCACGACATTGCTGACCATCATGCCGTGATTGAGCCGGGCCTGTTCCTCCTCATTCACAATTTCGATCCACTCCGACTCCTCCCCCTGCATCGTGGTTGCTCATCCCGGCAAGACGGGGACCCGCCGGTTGATTGAACTCGGGGATGGTGGCCCAGGCCACCCAATCCAGGCCCCCCACCCGGACGGAGGCC
>SKXF01000260.1 GCA_007128555.1 Clostridia bacterium
ACGGTCTTTCTGGGAGTTGAGCGGTGGAGAGCAGCGCCGGGTCATCATGGCCCGGGCCCTGGCACAGGAGCCGAAGGTTCTGCTGCTGGATGAACCGACGAGCCACCTGGACCTGGGTCATCAACGCACGGTGATGGAATACGGCGTTCGCCTGGCCCGCGAGCAGGACATCGCCGTGGTGGCAGTTCTCCACGACCTGAACACCGCAGCCCTGTATTGCGACCACCTGGTGATCCTGTTCCAGGGCAGGGTCTTCGCCCAGGGTGCGCCCGAGAAGGTTCTGGATGCAGACATCATTGAAAGTGTCTACGGGGTCTCGGTCGAGGTGGTCAGGCATCCCCGTAGCTCTGCGCCGCAGGTCCTCATCACCTCCGGCCTCTGAAGCATAACTCGCAGCAGGGGCACATATCTTTTCGCAGGAAAGGACGGGAGATCTCATGGGTTCTCTTCATCCGTCCAATTGGAGGCAGTGGGTCTGGGCCGACAGGCACCGGCCCCGGGTACGCCGGACGATAACCTGGCGTAGCGTGCAGACGTTCATTATCTTTGGCCTCTTGCTTTTTGCCGTTTCCCGGGTGTTTTCAAGCGCTGGGCCGGTGCGGGAAGTGGGCCACTTCGACCACTGGCCCTTCTGGCTGGAAGAAGCCCGGTCTGGAGCTGTCGCGACGGTGTCGACACTTTGGGAAGATCGGGGCGAGGCCATCGTGGTACTGGGGCTCATCAATCGTCCAGACGCTCCCGGCGCGGAGGTTGTCATTGACGGGCAGACGGTCGCGTCGTTCACGGACTGGAAGGTGATCCTTCCTGTTTCCGCAGGGGACACGATTGCCGTGGTCCTGCCCGAGGAGTCGGAACCGGTTCGCATACGGGTCATTGCATCCAGCGGTATTCGAACTCCAAGGCTCGGAAGGGAATGGTCGCTGGTCCAGGGCGAAGTGATCCTGGGTTCGGTGAGCCTGCGAGAGTAGTAAAGGGGATGTGAGGGGGCCCGGTATCCTATCTCGGGCCTTCTTGCCTGTGCTGCTTCGTAGATGTATAATCTATGGGCAAGATGAGGGAGTGAATCTGTTTAACTTGAGGGCGTTAGATGGGCTATAGACAGCGAAGTAGTTCAGGCAGTTTTCCAGAGGTCAGACGTTCTCTTACGCCATTCGGTGGTGAGAGTGGCGGTGCAGTATTGCTTTCTTCCTTATGTCCCAAAGCCCCAGCCCTCCGCGGGGAGGGGTTTTCCTAGTGATTTCTAACTCAACAGGTGGTTCGGGCCTGCCCAACGTTTCGGTGGACGGTCCTGCAGGTGCTGGCAAGACCACCGTGGCCCGGAGTTTTGCCCGGGAGGTCGGCTTCCGCCACATTGACTCCGGTGCCATGTACCGGGCGGTGACTCTCAATGCGCTGGAGGACGGTCGTTGGGACGTCACCGGGAGCGATGAAGGGATCCTGGTCTTCCTGGCAAGGAACCTGGATGTGACGTTTGACGCAGGGGCCGGGGGTGTTCAGCGGGTGCTGCTCGGTGGGATTGATCGGACCGAGGATCTTCGTTCGAAGGCCGTGGAGGAGGCCGTCTCCCTGGTGGCCAGCTCGGCCGAGGTTCGGTTGGCGCTGATGGATCGACAGCGAGAACTGGCCCAGAGCGGTGGAGTCGTCATGGATGGACGGGACATCGGGAGCCACGTTCTGACCGGTGCGGGATTGAAGGTCTATCTGACTGCCGCACTTCCGGTCCGCATCGCCCGTCGCCTGGTGCAGCGCCGACAGAAGGGGATAGCGATTACATGGGAGGACGCCGCGAGCAGTGTGATCAACAGGGATCGGATTGATTCAACCCGTGCGGTCGCGCCGTTGAAACCGGCTCCTGATGCGATCCTCATCGACAGCACCCATCTCACGCGCTGTGATGTGGTGCGGCAAATGAAGTTTATGCTGCGTGATCGGCTGAACGAGGACAGGGGGGGTGAGTAGATTGCTTTATCGCCTGGTGGTCCTGGTGTTGCGCGGATACATGAGCACCCTGTACCGTGTGCGGGTGCAGGGCAGGGAGAACATCCCGGTCGAGGGTGCGGCCATCATGTGCTGCAATCACATCAGCTGGTTGGATCCTCCTGTGTTAGCCGTCGCTTGCCCCAGGCAGGTTCATTTCATGGCCAAGCGCGAACTGTTCCAGTATTTTATTCTCGGCTCGATACTCCGTCGGTCCGGCGTGATCTCCGTCCGGCGTGGACAGTCGGATCGTTCGGCCATTAAGCGGATGATCCAGGTCCTGCAGGACGGAAAGATTGTCGGGCTCTTCCCGGAGGGAACCCGGGGAAGGGCTGGGGAACTGGCCAGCTTCACCCATGGCGCGGCATATCTTGCTCTGAAATCTGGAGCTCCCGTGATCCCCGTGGGAGTGCGAGGCGACTATCGGCTTCTGTCCGAGGTTCAGGTTCGAATAGGAAAACCGATCAACGGGCTGGATCTTTCGGATGTCAGACGTGGCGTTGCCGATGGCTCAGTGAGAAGGGACCAGCGTTCCGTCATGTCAGCGTTGACCGGACGTATCAGAGACGAAATTGGAGATCTGACCCATGATTGAAACCTTGCAGTTGTGTCTCGCAGGAGAGTCCCGTCAGATCCTGACGCTGGTCGAGGGCGGCTTCTGTGATGGGGTCCAGCGTGCTGTTAAGAAGGCCATGGGGGCGGCAGATCACCATCCCTCGCGGGAGATCTTCACCCTGGGTGAGATTGTGCACAATCCCCTCGTGGTAGCGAATCTGCGGGGCCGGGGAATTGGCGCGGTGGAGAGGGCTCGTGACGTCCCTCCCGGATCCGTTGTTGTCGTCCGCAGCCACGGCGTGGCTCCCGAGGTCATGTCGGAGCTGGAGGCGAGGGGAGTCGATGTCGTTGATGCCACCTGTCCCCGGGTGCGGCGGGTTCAGCTGGCGGCAGAGGGTTACCGGGACCGAGGTATACAGGTGGTCATTGTGGGCCGGGAGGACCATCCCGAGGTCCAGGGTGTTTGGGCCCGGTGTGGTTCGGACGGGGTTGTTGTCGAATCCGTCGGGCAGGCAGAAGCCCTTCCCTATGCCCTCGAGAGGGCGGTCCTGTTTCAGACCACGTTCGACCCCGATCATGGGGCTGCGATTCTCGAGGCCCTCAAGTTCACCGCGACCGACGTTCGGGTGCAGGAGACGCTCTGCGACGTGGTCGCACGTCGTCGGAACCTGGTGCAGGAGATTGCCACGAGGGTCGAGTGCATGGTTGTTGTGGGGGGAAGAAATAGCTCGAATACCTCTTTGCTGGTGAATATGGTCCTAGAAGCAGGAATACATGCCTTTGGCGTTGAAGATGCCAATGGCTTAGTATTAGATGATTTTTCACAGTTTCCTTCACTAGGTGTTGTGGGAGGAACCTCCACGCCGCAGGCAAGCCTGGATGCGGTGAAGGAGAGGATTGTCGAGATGTTGTCGGATGTTGATGACGGTGAGGATCGGTCATCACAGTGCGAGCCGGGATGAAGGTGTAGCGGTCAGGCGGCGGAGTTCATTGCAATGTCGGCCAGGGATTATTGACGCGGCAACCACAGAAAGAAGCCTTCCTGCAGGTAAGATCGAATGGGCGACAGTCCGGGACAGGCGATGGAGAGGATTTTTCTAACGTGTTCGATGAAGAAAAGGAAGACGGTCACGAGTTGAGCAAACAGCAGGAGGATCAAGTCGACGAGGAAGAGGTTCAGGCGGATGTTGAGGTTCCCGAGGATGCCAGTCTCGAGGTAGAGGCTGCAGATGTCGAGGATCTACCGGTCGACTGTGCCGACGAACCGGGATGCGATGGTTCTGTCGAGGCCGAAGAGGCCGACGAAGAGCCGTGCGTATCCTGTGAGACTGCCGAGGAAGAAGCCATCCCAAGCATGGAGGAGACGGAGGCTGCCCTGGATTTTGAGCCCCTTCAACCCGGCGATGTTGTGCAGGGTACCGTGGTTCAGATCAACGATGAGAACGTTCTGGTCGATGTTCGCTACAAATCGGATGGGGTCATCCCCCTGTCTGAACTGAAGCTGACCTCGGGCCAGAAGCCCCAGGACGTCTTCACCGTTGGCAAGGAGATCCCCGTCTATATTCTCAGCGTTGACGGACGAGACGGAGCGGTGCTCGCCTCTTATCGCCGGGCCCTGGATGAGATCGCCTGGGATCGTCTCTATGTGTGTCACGATGCTAAGAAGACGGTGGAAGCGCCCGTGGTGGAGGAGGTCAAGGGCGGCCTGGTACTCGACGTGTTTGGGCTGCGCGGTTTCATGCCCGCCTCTCACGTGGACCGGGGTTTTGTCAGCGATCTTTCCGACTACGTCGGCCAGGATGTTCGCTCCCGGGTGATTGAACTCGATCGCAACAAGAACCGCATCATCCTGTCCCGCAAGATCGTACTGGATGAGGAGCACGAGGAGAAGCGTGGCGAGACCTGGGCGAACCTCGAAGAGGGCCAGGTGCGCACGGGTGTGGTCAAGGGCGTGACCGACTTCGGTGCCTTCGTGGATCTCGGTGGCGTCGACGGCCTGTTGCACGTTTCCCAGATGTCCTGGGGACGGGTGGATCATCCCTCCGACGTGGTCAATGTGGGCCAGGAAATTGAAGTCAAGGTCCTGCGGGTGGACCCCGATGACGACAAGATATCCCTTGGTCTAAAACAGCTGCAGTCCGATCCATGGGAGAACGTCGATGATAAGTATACCGCCGGCGAGGTGGTAGAGGGTCGCGTCATGAGAATCGCCCCCTTCGGTGCCTTTGTGGAGCTGGAGCCCGGAGTCGAGGGCCTGGTTCATATCTCCGAGCTGGCTGACTATCACGTCGGTGAGCCCAGTGAAGTGGTCTCTGAGGGCGAGGATGTGGATGTTAAGGTGCTTCGGGTTCAGCCGGATGAGCGCCGCATAAGCCTGAGCCTCAAGGAGGCACGCAGGAACCAGGAGCAGACCCGGCACGAGCGTCGGGCCGGTGGTCTCACCCTTGGCGATGTCTTTGGTGACCTCCTCACGGAGACCCGTGAGCGGTTGAGTGATGAGAAGAAGAAGGAGGAGGAAGGGGAATAGAAGGAAATCCCCGGGAGGACCCACTGGTTGAGGCTGTGAGGGTGCGGTTGAGGCGGAAGCTGCAGCACCTCGACGGCTCCATCAATGCAGGTGTCCTCTATCCTCCGGGTTGGGTGATAGGCATCTGACCCATCGGGTGGTCTGTGATGAAGATCTGGGTGCGGTGCAGTACGCTGATGCTTCGCTGTGGGGACGAGCCCTTCCGTCCCCATTTTCATTGATCCACACCGGGAAACCCTCCGAGGTTGACTGAAGATGAATGCCTCGCCTGGAGGTGCGTAGCGACCGAGTAGGCCCGAGTTGTCGTTGAAAGGGCCGGACGCCGCTCTGCAGGTTGGCCCTGACGACGCATCGCCCATACCCGTCCGGTCTGAGGATTTCGCCGGTGGGCATACCCACTTCAGACGGGGCCGACACCGGTGGCGTTGGCTCCCTTGCTGTTCGTCTGTCCAGTCCCAGCTGCGATATCATCGTTGGACGGAGTCCGGGCACCGGCACTCGGAGGCCAGGTGTCCGCTGACTGTCCCGGCCTCGAGATTCTTTCAATGCGTTGTCAAGGAGTTCGTTAGCCTGAGCCATGATGACAGGAACGTGATGTTATTGACGGGGGCTAAGATGAGCAGGGTCTTTCCTGAAGACCCCAGGGTGTCACCGCATTCACCGGGCAATAACCTTCACGAGAGGGGATTTCCCACCTCAGCCTGAACCAGCATGCCGCGGCATAAGCTTCCCTTCGCCGAGGGATAATACAGGCGATTGGAGGGAGTATGATGCCTGTTGGTTCCGTTGTTCTTGTCATTGTCGCCGTCGCAGCTCTTTTCGGATTACTGCACAGGGTGCTCGATCGCATGGGTCTCACCGATTGGGGCGCAGCACTCTGGATTGGACTCATAATCGGGGGTGGCTACGTGAACCTGGTGTTGGTCAGAACTCCCGAGCTCCGGATCAACATCGGAGGTGCGGTGATTCCCCTCCTGCTTGCTGCCTTTCTCCTGCGACACGCTGACACCGGTGTCGAGAGGGGCAGAGCCGTCATGGCCACCTTATTGACAGGTGTCCTGGTTTTTGGCATGGGAAAGCTCCTGCCTGATGACCCTGGAGCGATGCTCATCGATCCCCTCTGGGCTTTTGCCCTGACCGCGGGCATCGTGGCCTACCTGCTGGGTCGCTCGCGACGCAGTGCCTTCATAGCGGGGACCCTTGGTATCGTGACCGCAGATCTTCTTCAGTACGCCGAGGTGGCCACCCAGGGGCTGCGCGCCCGCATATGGATCGGGGGCGGCGGTGCCTTCGATGCCGTGATTATTGCAGGGATTGTTGCAGTGGGCGTCGCGGAGATCGTCGGGGAAGTGCGGGAGCGCTTTCATCGCCGGCAGAGGGTCACCCTTGAGGAGGCTCCCTGACATGAGATGGCTTGAGGCGTTGAGCGTGGTCTCCCTCTGTGCCTTGCTTGTGCTTTCGCTTTCGGCGAACGTCCGTGCCGAAGAGCTGAGGGAAGGTTATTTTACCGTGATTTCCGATCTGGGACAGCAGATCCTGACCACCGGTCGAGTTCTTGAATCCGGGGATCGATACATCAACGAGGACAACCGGATGTATGAGGTGTACCGCATCAGTGAGCGAAGTGCTTATGCCCGGTACGTGGGCCGAGTGGATCTTTCAGATGCCGTGGAGGAATCAAGGCTTCTGCCGGTGACGGCTGCCCAGGACTGGGGCATCGTGTTGGAGGAGATGGCAGAAGAGGAGCCCGTGACCGTGGGCATCTACCATACCCATAACGCCGAATCCTACGTCCCCACGTCAGGTACCGAGTCCAAGGACGGGGACGGTGATATTGTCACGGTAGGGGAAACCCTGGCGGAGAACATAGAACGGGAGGGGATCAGGGCTCTTCACGATTCCACCCATCACGACCCCCACGATGCAGGTGCCTACACCCGTTCGCGCCGAACGGCGCTGTCCCTCATACAGGAGCAGGCTGATGTGCTGTTTGATGTTCATCGCGATGCGGCTCCAGCCGAGCAATACCTGGTAGATATTGACGGCCAGGAGGTGTCCCGGGTGCTCCTGGTCGTGGGGCGGGGCAATCCCAACAATGAGGCTAACCTTTCCTTCGCCAAGGCACTGAAGGCCGCTGCTGACGATGAGTATCCCGGTCTGATCAAGGGCATTCTCATGGCAAGAGGCAGCTACAACCAGGATATTGGCCCTCGCATCCTACTCCTGGAGGTGGGCAGCCAGGAGGTGTCCCTGGAACATGCCGAGGCCAGCGCGGCCCTCCTGGCGCGCGTGGTGCCCCGCATCCTCCCTTCGGGAGGGGAAGAGGGTGCCTCGTCGTC
>SKXF01000385.1 GCA_007128555.1 Clostridia bacterium
ATGCCTTGTGGGGTATCCGAGTTGCTGTCAAACTGGCTGCAGCCAGAGGCGATGGATGTGTTGTCGTATTACGAGTTGTTGCAGAGGGTGCTGATCTGGAGAAGGAAAGGGATCTTGCTGCCGCTGAAATCAAAGACGCTGTTGCATCTTCTAGTGTTCCGGTGCACATAAAGACGGTTACGGCTCCTCGAGTCGTAGATGGCATTCTCACGGAATCCGAGGAGGATGAGTACGACCTCATTATCATGGGAGCCTCCAAGGAATGGCTCTTTAGCAACATGCTCTTTGGTGCTATCTCTGATATTGTGGCGGAACGAGCCCCGACATCGGTATTGCTGGTCCGCTGCTACAACGAGAAGGTCGAACAGGAGATATATCAGAACGCCAATGGGTCACATGACTCCGCGAACGAGCCTGCGAAGATGTGAGTTGCTCTATCTGTTCATAATAGTGTTCATGTTCAGACGTACATTGAACGCGGAGGTTTGCCCTACGGTTGCAAAGAGACACCGATGCCGTCAACAGGCACGTTCTCGGTATTCAGAACCCCACCAGCGATTTGATGGACTGCCTAGATTCATCTGCTCTTCACAGGTTTCTGCTCTTCACAGGTTTCTGTTCAACACTTAGTCACGGATGTTCTCCGCGGAGGATTGACGTGGAGTTAGATCGGTTCATGGTCTGTGCCACGACATGATTTATGGCGATCAGGAGTTGAATGCAGGATGAAACAAGTGACCCTACAGGATGCCCGCCGACTCGCGATTTCCCGTCAGCGACTGGATGAGTGGCAGCGGCCGGTGCCCATTGATCGTTCAGCCATTGTCAACCTGTTCCGTCGTCTTGGATGTGTGCAGCTGGATCCCATTCGTCGGGTGGAGCGCACTCACATGCTCGTTCTTTGGAGCCGGTTAGGTCTGTTCGACCCGGCTGTCCTGGACGAGTTGCGGTTCACAGAACGGGCCATTTTTGAGTATTGGGCGCACGCCGCTTCACTGGTCCTGACAGAAGAGTGGCCCGCCTATGGCTGGATGATGCGTCGGGCAGTAGCAAGGGAGCAGGAGCCGCGGTGGTTTGAGGAACAACGTGAGAGGTTTGTCCCGCTCCTGGCCGAGATACGAGAGCAACTTCAGAACGGGCCAAAGACGTCAAGGGAACTAGATCTGGCTGAAGGGCCTCGCCAGAGCGGGCGCTGGTGGAGCGGCAGTTACGTTGGCCGTCTTCTGGACCATCTCTGGACGCGGGGTGAGGTGATGGTATACGGCCGTACCCCCAGCAATCATCGCGTGTGGGGCATGGGGGCCGATTTCTGGCCGACCTGGACGCCCCGGTACAGTTGGAACGATGAGCAGTTAACCCGGTTTGCGGCCCAAAAAGCAGTTCGTGCCCTGGGCCTGGCCACCGAGCGGCAGATCAAGCAGCATTATACGCGGGGGCGCTATCCAGGGTTAACGGCCGTCTTGAAGAATCTGCTGCACGAGAAGACCCTGCTGCCCGCAACTGTCATAGACAAAGACAAGACACCCCTGCCCGGCCCATGGTATCTACACCGGGAAGATGCTGCGTTGTTAACCCGGATCCAGGCGGGTGATTGGCATGGCCGCACAACGTTGCTTTCGCCTTTTGATAACCTGATCTGTGACCGCGAGCGGACAGAGCAGCTATTCGGGTTCCACTGTCGCCTTGAGATTTACGTGCCCCAGCATAAGCGACAGTATGGTTACTACGTCTTGCCCATTTTACACAAGGACCGACTTATCGGACGGGTAGATGCGACGATGGATCGCCAGGACAATCGATTGCTGATGGAGAACGTATACGCAGAATGTGATACGCCCGCTGGTGCTGATATCGCCGTTGTCATAGTCCAGGCTGCTGCCAGCCTCGCTCAGTTCCTGGGTGCAGGGGCAGTCGAGTGGCGGACTGTACCGGACATCTGGCCCATCGGTCGAAACCCCTCTGTGCAAGAGCATCATGATCGGTGACATAGTCCGGAGATGATTGTCAATGCGCCCTGCGTTATCACAGGACTGCGACTGCGCTGCCCGAGAAGCAGGGGGCTGCGGACGGGCGGTTGCATGATCGACTCCTTTGCAAGCCAGGTGATCATCCCATCCGCCAGGAGGGCAGGGAATGGACGTAGTGTGGATGCCCTGTTGCGGTGATTCTATCACCGGCAGTTCTGCCAATGCTGGAGCCCGATGGACAGCGGTGTCACCCGCGCCTCTTCTGATCAATGTGATATAGTGCTCTAGAGGGGGGTAGCATGTGACTGAAGATCTGTCTACCGAAAACCTTCTGAGAAGCCGGGGCCTCCGGGTCACTCCACAGCGACTGGCCGTCCTCGAGGCGATTCGCGTCTCGAGGGAGCATCCAACCGCCGAGGAGATCTACGAGATCGTGCGCCTGGAGCATCCTGCCATCAGCCTCAATACCATCTATAAGAGTCTTGATGCCTTCGAGGGATCCGGGTTGGTTCAACGGTTCATGATTGGTGACCGCTCCAACTACCGATATGACTTTGCAACGCACAGCCATGTTCATCATCATTGTAGCCAATGCGGGCGGGTATCTGATTGGGAGCATACCGGGGCTATGACGGATCTCATACGAAGGACGCAGCAGGACGGCCGCGGCACCGTGGAGCGGGTCGAGATTCATCTGCTGGGACTCTGTCGCCATTGCGTCCGGGACCGTCCTGACTGAGCAGATTGTTCTTAGCCTGAGTCCCCAGCAGGGATCGGGCTGGCTGACAGCGAAAGCATGCATTGACCCGGGGCATCCAAAATCAGGAGAAGTGTGAGCTGGCTGGTCGGTCCGTATAGGTAGCCACTCTCCTGGAAGATAAAGGGTCACGCAGATGACAGTCAGGCAGGAGGTTGCGGTGTTCACTCACCCTGATTGCTTTTGTCCTGCCCAACCTTATCATGAAGTGGCGGGTCGGGTCATGTATCCTTCTGCCGAGACAGTGATATCGATCCATGGTGTTGGGAGTTCTGGGCCTGCAACATGTTCTCTGACATTCTGCAGGCAGATTCAATGTCACCCATCCCGTGTTCGGATACCGTCGTCCCTGAGGCCAAAGACTAGGTAATCTCTGATGCTCTCCACGTTCGACACGACGATCTGCTCCGGGGAGAGGCTTAGCGGCGCATCTTTATAGGCACGGAAACGACCATCACCGAAGACAGTCCCTGCATTCGCTGATTCGACCACGTCACCTGGAATGGACGCGGTTTCTCGTCATATGAGGAGGATATTGAAATGACCAAAATGTTGTTTGACATCATGGAAAAGGACGAATTTGAACAGATCGTGTACGGGTACGATAAACACTCTGGGATGAGGGCATTGATCTGCATACATAACACGGCCCTGGGGCCGGCATTTGGTGGCACACGCATGATGCCTTACGCGAGCGAGTCAGACGCTCTGAACGATGTGATGAATCTTGGAAAAGCCATGACCTGGAAGAACGCGGCATGTGGCATAGATTTCGGCGGTGGCAAGGCAGTGATCCTTGGTGATGCCAACACTGAGAAGACAGAGGATCTACTGCGGGCGTTCGGTCAGATGGTGCACGGCCTGGGCGGGCGTTTTATCACTGGAGTTGACATTGGTACCGACGAAGATGACATGGTCATCGTCCGCAAGGAAACAACCTACAATGTTGCAATGCCGGAATCGTACGGCGGGGGTGGCAGTACATCTGCAGCCACGGCTTTCGGCTGTTTTGAAGGGATCAAGGCTGCAGCAAAGGTGGTTTTTGAGAGTCCAGATCTAACGGGCAGACGCGTGGCTATCCAGGGCGTCGGAAACATTGGCTCCGTATTGACGGGGTATCTGGTGGAAGCAGGTGCCGAGGTAGTGGTCAGCGACGTCAATGAAGCAGCTCTCAAGGGTCTGTCCCAACAACAGCCGGTGGAGATCGTGGGAGTGGAGGATATCTACGACCAGGATGTAGACATCTTCGCTCCCTGCGCGCTGGGCGGGATCTTGAATGATGATACCATTCCCCGTTTGAAATGTCGGCTCATCGCGGGCGCAGCCAATAACCAGTTGCTCCACGAAACCTTACATGCCACCATGCTTAAAGAACGGCGCATTGCCTATGCAGTAGACTTCATCATGAGCGCCGGAGGCGTCATCAATAACTCCCATCAGTTCGGAGGCTACCATCGCGAGAGAGCCTACAAGCATGTGGCCGAAATTGGCACCACTGTGACACAGGTTTTTGGCCTGGCAGAAAAGCACGGGATAACGACGGTTGAAGCCGCCATGAAGCTGGCCAAACACCGCATTCAGGGGGCCATTGAAAGGAAGGGCTACTACCTGAACAGATGTGACATGAGCTGATCCTGGGAACTCGGATGGCTGTCTAAGCCAGAAATCTATTATCATTTTGGGACGCCCTATGCGTACCGTCGGAAGACCGGGTGTGGGTTCCGTGGTACTCAATATTCTGCTAATGAGACGTCTCCAGAAGTGTCCCTCTCAGGAGCATTACCGTGGCCACCGCTCACGTTCGAGGTGTTGTGACGGTTCGTCTGCCGTCTCAGAGATCTTGCTGATCACGTGCTATGCCAGGGCGAGGCAGGTGGAAGAGTTGGGCAATGTCTCTGTTGCACAGGAGGAAGGGTGTGAAGTCTGCCCATAGATGGATCCGTGGACCGGATTGCCGCCGGCCATTAGCAGCCCAGGAACCCGACGATCCCCAGGTCGAGAACGAGGACCGGCCTGGCGAGGCGCAATAGACATTTCTCTGACCGGTACCACGATTCAGACACGTGTTCAACCTCGCTTCCCAAACATTTGCCAGCAAGATGATCGACCATGACGTGATCCAGAACGGTCCGCATACCTGTTCGACGCCAAAAGTAAAAATGAGATGACACGGGCCCATACCGGGGACGTTCCTCATCACCTCGTGGGAATTCGTTACCAGTCCAGATTCGAACACCACTTCGAAGCAATCAAATGGCCACGAGTGACGAATTGAGCGACCACATGATATACTACATTATAAGTAGAGCGTATAGTCTGTTGCCAGTGACTGTATGCCAGATTGGCCCATGCCGACGTCAACTCCTTCGGAAATGTGAACATCGAGATTGTGCGCTGTAGCAAGTATCAGCGGTTCTGAACACATACACTCAGAGGAAGAAGGGTTGATCAAATGGGAGAATCAGACCCCAAGACGAAATCTAAACCCTCAGGCACCAATGATACCCATCATCTTCTGATCCTCAGCAGGGTATCTGCCGCTGTCAGTGGCCTGGGAAACATTGATGCCGTCCTTCGAGTGGGTTTGGACAAGACGCTTGAGTATATGGATGGTGCAGCAGGGGGGATCATGCTGCTCGATGAGGAGACGCGAACGTTGCGGTATCGTGTTTATCGCGGACTGTCTCCGCGATACGCCGATGAGATGCACCATTCGGTTGACGAGGGCATAACGGGCAGAGTGGTGCAGACAGGACGGGCGGTGCTTCTCGATGACATCACCGAGGAGGCCGGGGCTGCGCGACGGCACCTGATTGATATGGAAGGCCTGCGTGCTTTCATCAGCGTGCCGCTCCGGTCCCGAGAGCGCGTACTTGGTGTGATGAATTGTGCGAGCCGGGTGCCCCGTGTTTTTTCTGAGACGGGCATGCATCTATTGCACTCCATCGGCGATCAGCTGGGCATGGCCGTGGAGCAGGCCAATCTTTATGAGGCGCTGGACCGGAGCCGGAGGAGTTACTGGCGTGTCGCACGCCGTCTTATCGTCGCTCAAGAGGAGGAACGGGAAAGGATTGCGCGTGACCTGCATGACGAGACCAGTCAATCCCTCGCAGGATTATCGCTCAAACTGCAGGTTCTCAAGGAGTTGAGTGACCTGCTGGGTATAGACGATCACAGGTTTCGGAGCATCCTGGAGGAGTCACACACCTCTGCTATGAGCATCAACCAGGAAGTTGGACGCTTGATCGCTGATCTTCGTCCAACCCTTCTGAGTACTCTTGGGTTCGCTCCTGCCCTGAGGCAGTATGCCGAATCTCATTTGACCCCCGTAGGCATCGAAGTATCCTTTCATCTTGACGATATCGGCCATCGCCTCCGTCCGAATGTTGAGGTCAGCCTGTTTCGCTGGGCACAGGGGGCCATAGGGAACGTGATCAGGCATGCAGATGCGAGCAAGGTATCCATTTCGCTCCATGATAGGGGCGATATCGTGGAGTTGAGAGTAGTGGACGATGGACGGGGTTTTGATGTCAGGAGTCTATCCGGTGACAGCGAACGGGGACAGGGCACCGGACTCCTGATTATGAAGGAACGGCTAGAACTTGTCGGCGGGAACTGTGCCATAGACTCGCAGCCAGGCAAGGGAAGCACCGTGGTGGCCAGGCTTCCCGCGGGTACCTGAGCGGCAAGCGCTGGGACGGAGGAGCGAGCGCCATGAGCATCATCAGAGTACTAATTGTCGATGATCACGCCATTGTCCGCGAGGGAATCTGTGCGCTTCTTGGTTTATCACCCGAGGTCGAGGTGGTTGGCGAGGCGGTCAATGGGAGGGAGTCCCTGGCCAAGGTTAGGCAGATGGAACCTCATGTGGTTCTCATGGATATCGCAATGCCGATCATGGATGGCTTGGAGGCAACGCGACGCCTCACCCAGAGCCACCCGGACGTCAAGATCCTGGTGCTCACACAGTATAACGATAAAGAGTACGTGTTCCCCATCATTGAGGCGGGAGCTATGGGCTTTCTTAGCAAGACAGCGGCTTCCTCGGAATTGCTCACCGCCATTCGAGCGGTGAGCAAGGGCAACTCTTTCCTGTCCCCATCGATTACGCGTTTTCTGGTTGACGCATACCGCTCTGATGGTGGAACCAGCCGGGCCCACGATTCTTATGATGATCTGACGAAGCGAGAGCGGGAAGTTCTCAAGCTGCTGGCAGAAGGGTACACGGCAAGGGAGATTGCCGAGATGCTGGGTCTGAGTATCAAAACGATAGACGGATATCGATCGAATCTCATGGGTAAGTTGGACCTGCATAACCGGGTTGAGCTGGTGAAATACGCACTTCGGAAGGGCATAACGACCTTGCAATGAGAGCGGTCTCTCGTGGAGACCGCTCTCTTCGTCCGAGCCCTTGTTTACAGTCCCGCAGCGGCCAGGATGTCTGGAACCACTTCTTCTTTGCCAATCGCCATGATGTGCACTCCATCGCACAGGGAGTTTTCCTTGAGGGTTGAGATCAGCCGTGCAGCGATCTCCACGCCCTTGGCAAGCGCCCCTCCCCTTGATGCGCCCGCCAGCTCTTTGATCAGCTCTGAAGGCACCTCGATTCCGGGTACATTATTGTGCACGAATC
>SKXF01000334.1 GCA_007128555.1 Clostridia bacterium
ACCTGCACATGCGATCCGATCTTGATATCCTTTCGGTCTATGCGGCTCATTTGAAACTCCTCACTGCCCTCTGGTCAAGAGGCTCTCCTCGTAGTATTCGCTCCACGGATGCCGGACATCCGTAAGATGGCTTCGGCTTCCCAGTGGCCCAGGTATTACGGCCCATCCATGGCGCTGGCTTTTGCATCTAACGGTGTCCCTTGACTGTCTTGGCGGCAGGGCCTCCGAACTCCTGCAAGAGACAGGGATCGAAGAGGAAGGCTGCGGATGTCATGGCCTCGGGCCTGCGACGATCTTGCGTCGGCGGCCCTGCAGGTTTCTCCATCGCCTCGATGCTCTCCGACAGGGTGTATTGTCGGTCAGATCCGCGTCTAACGGCGAAAGGATGAACAGGAAGACAGTTTCGTAGGAATTTCTGCACTAAATAAGAAGGAAATGCTATCATCACGGCGAATGTAGATAATGGCAACAACGTCTGCTAGGTTCCCGTGGTACGTGTGGGACCTACCAGGACGACAAACCAGGAGATGAGTGCGCGGGAGCGATGAACCCGGTTCTGCAGGTATTGGACGCTGATGTTCCGGGGGAGCCAGTGGCGTAACCGACCGCTATCGATTGCGATGGCGGTTTTTTGTTTCCCCGGGTGCGTTTTCAGTACGCCTGAACCCGCTGGGGAAAGGTATGTTAACGAGCCTGAACAGATGAAGTGCAAATCTTGGGGAAGGACAGCTCCAACCCATACGGAAGAACACTTCGGTCGGGGAGTTCCACGAGGGTTTGCTGTCCTACCCCAGGCATGTGAGGGGGATGCTTCAACCGTGGTATACCTCAGAATGACTCTGATCACGCTTGGCGTCTTCAATGTCGCTGACTATTTTCTCACACTGCGATGTCTCGAGAGTGGCTTCGTAGAGGGCAACCCGATCATGGCCCCGGTCGTCGGCACCGCCTGGTTCCCCATTATCAAGATCATACTTGTCCCTCTGGGTCTGTACCTGGTATGGAGAGTTAGAAACCAGATCGGTGTGTTTGCCAGGGGCCTGGTGTTTTTCGCAACCGGCATATATGCCGGCCTGATGTGGTACTTCATGACCCTCATTTCGTCGGGCATGGTATCCTGAAGGGGTTAGTCAGTCAGAGAATGTTGGCCGGATCTGCCGCGTTCAGAACGCGAGGGATCCGGCACTTCTTTGCGGGGAACCCATCGGTGATGCCCATGCGTACGGTGGACGAGGTCACAGCCGGTCGATTTCGGTTTGCCACCCTTCCGTTCACCTCAGCGGCCCAATCAGCCCAGGGCCATCTGAACAAGTAGTATCGCTGCAATGATAATCGGTTGATGGAGCAGGTAGATCATCAGGGAGGATCTGCTGACCTTTGTTATGAACTCGTTTTCCAGGTTCGATGAAAACAGGCTCTGTCCCCGGTGGTAGTAGAGCTTGTATGCAACAATACCCAGCATAAACACAGCTAGATAAGGAATGAGAGGATAGTAATCTGCACTGCGGAAACCGTGGTACTTCAGGCCGAGTGGCAGCAGGACGACCGTATTGACCACCATGTCGGCGATCTGATTTGAGATGAACACGATGATCCCTGCCCCGGCCACGATAACCGCACTGTGCAATCTGCGAATCAGGGGCGATAGGACCATGCAAATCCCCAGTAGATGCAGTATTCCGAACCGGATGTAGGTGTCACCCAGGAAGAAGTAGGTCACAGCTGTGATGATCATGCCGATCCCAAAGACCCTGACTCCCCGTTGCACCGGCTTTGAACTGAGACCACTGCTGATCCCGGACACGAATATGAAAAGAAGGCCGGCCAGCTTGCCGACCCACATCCAGAAACCAGTGGTGTAACTGACGTCCACACCACCGAAGACGTTCAGATCGTAGATGATGTGAAACGCGATCATGAGCAGCATGGCCACGACCCGAAGAGCATCGATCTCCAGGATGCGTCCCTTGACCATGGTGTCACCTCCTCCGCTTGTCTATCCATCATAACAAAGAGGGGGCTCCGGTTGTCAGCCAATGTGGGAACGTCTCTCCAACATCACAGGCATAGAATGCGAGGCGGACGGGGCCGAGCCTGCCCCCCTGGGATCCGTGCGCCATATGAACTGGGCACAGGTGCAGACGGGTCGGCCCTGGATCCAGGCATCGTTGCAAATGGGTGATCGACCGAGAAGGGAGCAGGAAAGGGCCTCGTCAGGGGTGCCGGGAGTAGCCTGCACGGCAACGGCAGGGGGAACTGCCTCGCCACATCGATGCGGATGGCGGGGACCGCCCCTTCGTGTGCGCCAATGAGGTCAGAGCTGCGTCGTGGGATGGGTCTATGTCATGGGGGGTATGCGCTCCAGGGTGACTGGGTCGGGGCTGTCGTTTCCCCTGTCTACGGGCCAGGTCAGGGGGCCAGCAGCCTGGATTCGACCCGGAATCTTACGGTGATGAAGACGGACAGAAGGGCCAGTGCCATGGCTGCAGCCAGCGAGGTGTATGCGATCTGCTCGATTCCCCAGCTCCTGACAGCGACAGCGACCAGGGACCAGATGAAGGCCAGGGGGAATATGGGATCTGCCCGGTGCAAGGACACCCAGGATGCGTAGGCCACGGCAAGCGCGATCAGCAGCACCAGGTGCCCGATGCTCTCAGGGCCCCACTGCAAGAGACCGGCCTGTTCCAGGACCACGGCACCACTGAGTACCGTACTCACACTCACCCAACCGAGATACAGGCTGAAGAAGCCATTGACGGACAGGTGTCCTACGATGCTGCCGGGATGAGAGGGCATGCGGAGGTAAGCTGAGGCCAGGGATGCCAATAGGCCCACGAGGGCGAGGAAACTCAGGACGATGAACTCGAAGTGCCAGAGAAATATCCAGGCTATGTTGAAGGTGCAGCTGGCCAAGAAGGGCGCGGTCAGGTTCTCAACGTCCCGGTAGTTGTTGAACTGGTACACGCTGAAGGCGATGATAAGGGCATAGATCAGGAACCAGATGTTGAACACGTATCTCGCCACCGGGAAAAGGACCGTGAACCCCAGGGCGATCTCCCCGGTGGTCTGTCCGTTCAGAGGCAGGGAGTTGGCCAGCCGGTTCACCACGATGACGGCTGCCCCGGCAAAGACGTTCACGTACCTGGCAGTATCGGACACTGAATTTGAGCCTCCCCGGATTCAACTCAGCCCTGGAGTCATCCTTCATTGCTATGTTTGCCCAGAGAGGGACCGCGCAATCCCCTTGCAGTGTCCGGGTGGTTGAGTGTACGGAAGGAGTCCGTTGTCGCTGGGTCTTCGAGAAGAGCAGCCGCAGCCCAGCATGGACCTGCTCAGTCCTGTTGCATCTTCAGGGAGGCCTCCGTGGGGGGGACGTGTTGATCCGAGTATCCCCTGAGGAGCCACTGGGCGCATAGCAGTCCCAGGCCACTTATGACAGCGGCGGCGGTGAAGGCGTAGTCGAATCCGAAGACATCCATGGCGGTACCTCCGAGGATGGATCCCGTGGCCATGGCGAAGCTTTGGAACATACCTTCCATGCCCATGAGCCGGCCCATGCCATAGAGGCGGCCCCGGTCCACGGTTAGCGATGTGATGGCGGGCACCGATATCCCGGTACTGAGGCCCAGGATGACTGTGAGTATCACGAGATGTCCCATGGAGGAGGCCATCGGCACGTAGAAGAAGGCCAGCGGGGAGAGGGCGAATCCCCCTACAGCGAGCCACTTGCGGTTGTGCCGGTCCGCCACCCTGCCAAAGGCCGGCTGTAGCAGCGAGGAGAGCAGGGCTCTCAGCGTTATGACCAGCCCGATCTGGGTGCTGGACAGGTTCAGGACCATCTGTGCGAAAAGGGGTAGCAGGGCAGTGAAGATGCCCCGGCCCATGGCGACCGAACTGCGCATGAGCAGTAGGCCCCGGATAATGTCGTTGCGGAGCATCTCGAAGATCCGGGAGGTCTCCGATATCTGCCGGGCATCAGGGGCAGGGCCAGGATGCTGCTCCGGGACCGACCGATGTACCAGGGCCAGCGAAACAAGGCCCAGGAAGGCCATGCCAATGAAGGGCGCGTCCATTCCGAAAAGATCGGCCAGGGCGCCGCCGATGAGGGGACCGGCGGCGAATCCTGCGAAGAACCCTGCGTTCATCGTGCCCATGACCGCACCCTGGCTTCCGGTCGGACTCATCTGTCCGGCGTAGGCCCGCGCTACTGGGGCGAGCATGGCCGAGACGACACCCTGCAGGATCCGAAGGATCAGAAGATGCATGGCGGTCGTGGCGAACAGGAAGCCAAGGGCCACTGCTATGTAGCCGAACAGGCCCAGGCGGAGTATGGACTTTTTCTCTCTTCGGTCGGAAAGGGCACCAAAGGTGGCCATCATGCTCCCGCGGACGAAGGGATTGGCGGCGAAGATGGCTCCAATAAGAAAGCCGCTGGCTCCCAGGGATTCCGAGTAGATGGGGAGCAGCGGAACGATGAGGCTGACACCCACGTTCATATTGAACATGGCCAGTACCAGTGCGGTCAGGCCCTGGGATTGTTGACGAGATAGCTTCTTCTCTTGTTGCCCAGGATTCAAAGGGTTGATGCCTCCTCGGTGCGAACGAGCAGCTCTGCCCTTAAGTCCTATTATCTAGTTTCACGGAATATCCTGCAAGCTTAATATTTGATTGCAAAACATGCCTGATTCCACGGTTCGCGGGGAGGTCTGGCCGCCTGTAGGCGAATGATGAAAGGCCTGGGATTATTGGGATGTCCACCGCCAGCTGCTACACTTCCCTGCTCTTCCAGGCTCCCCGTCGGAAGCGCCTGGAAAGGATCAGTGCCCGGACCAGCCAGTCGGCCGAGAGGGCTGCGTAGGCTGCAATCGGTCCCAGTTCGAAGACGAAGAGGGCGAGGGCGGTCAGTCCCAACCGCACACCCCAGGTGGAAAAGGAGGTAATGTACATGACCGATGTCGTGTCGCCGGCACCCCTGAGTCCCCCGGAGAGCACCATGCTCAGGGCCATCGGAACCTGGAACAGGCCCACGATCCTGAGGAAACTCACGCCAATGGACAGTAGTTCCCCCTCTGCTCCATACATGCCCAGGAGGAAACGCGGGGCGGTGAGAAACAGTAGACCCATGGTTCCCATGAAGGCGATGCCAAGGTAGGAACTCTGCCATGCGGCTCCCTCGGCGCTGTCTGGATCCCTGCGTCCGAGCATTTGCCCCACCAGGGTGCTGGCTGCCACGGACAGGCCGATGGCAGGCAAGAAGGACAGCTCTTCAATGTTCTGGGCCAGGGTGACGGCTGCCACCACGGTGGTGCCCTGGGTGGCCAGCATCTTGAGCTGTAGGATCATGGCCGAACTGTCCAGGATCCGCTCGATCATGGCTGGAAGGCCGACCCGGAGAATGCGCAGTACGAGGTCTTTGTCCCATTTGGCCAGGTGGGGCCACGGAAGACGAAGGACCAGGCCTCCCTTGCAAAGGAGGAACAGGATCACGAGCCCACCGATGCCCCTGGCTGTCGAAGTGGCGATTCCCGCACCCCTCACTCCAAGGGCCGGGAAGCCCAGGTGTCCGAAGATCAGGAGGTAGTTGAGAGTGACATTGAGAACGTTGACGGCAGCACTGACTCGCATGGTCGTGCGGGTATCCCCTGCACCACGCAGGCCAGACGTGGCGACCATGCCCAGATGAGACAGCATGATGCCGGGGCTCATGAGTCGTATGTAATCGGCCCCCAGGGGAAGGACGTCGGGAGCAGCTCCCATGAAACCTATCACGGATCGAGAGAAGATTGCGAGCAGAGCGGCCAGGATGAAGGCGATGGGCGCGGCAAAGAGTAGGGCCTGGTGCATCGTCCGATTGGCAAGATCCCGATCGCCGGCACCGGTGAAACGGGCCACCAGGGCGGTCGTTCCTCCGCCTATCCCTAAGAATATCGACATCACGAAAAAGAGAGGGCGAAAACTCAGGCCCACGGCGGCCACAGCCTCGGGGCCCAGCCGCCCAACCATGGCCATGTCCACCACCTGGGTGATGGTGTGAAGAGACATTTCTGCCGCTACCGGCCAGGCGAGAAGCAGGATGGTTCTTCGTAGAAGGGACGGAGACCGGGCTGCTTCCCTGATCTGTACGTGTTCCGGTATGCGCTGCAATCGGTCACCTCTTCCGGCGGTGTGCGACGGTGCTCTGCTCCTGCATATATCTTGTGCCGGGAGGAAAAGGGCATGAGTGCGGCCCGGATGAGAGGTGGGTCTGCAGCCCACGCCCTGTCTCTGTCCGCTTCACCCTCCCAGAGGGGCGCAGATCTCACAGACGCTGTCGGTCACATTATCTGGAAGGCATGACAACCACAACTCGATGCTGTGCAGGTGCCGTGACTCCCCCTCTGTTTCCTTCCACCCCGGGATGCTCTTCTCCTCCCTATTCGTTACGGTGCAGTCTGCCTGAGTGTTAAGGTCTATGAGGGTCCTGGGGATGGGGGTGGGATGCTCGTGAGAGGTAAGATCCGAGTCCCTGCCTTTTCGGCTGCAGCAACCTCCGGAGGGCCTTGATGCAAGGCAGACCACGGTGTCCGATCGACGATGGAGTGGGACGTTTCGTTGGGGGCCCAGGACAGAGGAGGAAGGAAGTGGCTCCCCTGCGTTGAAAGCTAGGTTAATCTGTGTGTCTTAAGGAAGGGGTGTTCATGTGAGCAGGCGAACAGCCATCACCGACGCGGACTATGTGATCGCCTTTGACGGCACCGAGCACCGAATGTTGCCGGGGGGAACGGTCGTCTACGAAGATGACACGATTGTGTACGTTGGACCGCAGTACGACGGGCCAGTGGATGAGACCCTCTGTGGCAGGGGTTACGTGTTGATACCCGGGTTCATTGATGTGCACAGCCACCTCCTCACGGAGAGCCTCAACAAGGGATATCTTGAGGACGTGGGAAGCAGGAAACTGGGCATGTCCGGCCTATTTGAGTATTTCCCGGCGGCCGGCGCACCGCGTACCGAGGAAGAAAGCAGCTGGGTCCTCCGATACGCTCTCACCCAGCTCCTCAAGAGTGGCTGCACCACGGTGCTGGAAATCGGTGGAGACACCGACAACATGATCGATATTTACGGTGACATGGGGATCCGCGCTTACGTGGCCCGCCCGTACCGGGATGCCCACTGGTACACCACCAACGGTCACGAACTGCTGTACGAGTGGGATATGGAAAGCGGGAAGAGGTCCTTCAGGGCGGCAATCGATTTCCTCGAGCGGCACAGCGGCCGGTACAACGACCGGATACGGAGTTTCCTGGCGCCGGGACAGGTGGACACCTGTACGCCGGATCTGTTGAAGGAGACCATGGCGGTTCGAGAG
>SKXF01000230.1 GCA_007128555.1 Clostridia bacterium
AGGGTGGGAACCGAACGACCAGGCGTAAGACGGAGTCAAATCACCTGGGAAGCGCGTGTGAATGCCATCAAGAGAGGAGATTTGCTATGCTCGACAGACCGATCGCCGTCCTGGGCGGCGGCAACGGAGCCCAATGCATGGCGGCAGACCTGTCGCTACACGGGTACGACGTCAAGATCTATGAACATCCGCAGTTCGCAGACAATCCGAACATTTCGAAGGTCCTCTGCACCGGTGAAATCACCCTGAAGGGACTCAAGAAGGAGGGGACCGCCCGGCTGCTTGAGGCAACCACGGACATCCAGGTGGCCCTCTCGGACGCAGACCTCGTGAATGTGGTCATCCCCGCCCTCGGACATGAGCTCTTCTTTGCAACGATGATCCCTCACCTGAGGGACGGGCAGACCGTCATCGTCTGGGCCGGGGATTTCGGATCCCTCCGCCTTGCGAAACAGATCAGGGATGCGCGTCCCGAACTGAGCATAACCATCGCCGAGGCCCACACCATACCCTACGGGACCCGGATCAGCGAACCTGGCGTGGTCGATCTGCTACTCACCTCGCCAAGGGTGGGCATTGCAGCCCTGCCCGCTACGAGGACAGCCCAGCTGATCAGCAACCTGGAGGAGATGTACCCGGAGCTGACCTCCATGCAGAACGTCATCGCAGCAGCCGTGGCCAATCCCAATCCCATCTGCCACCCTCCGGGATCCATCCTCAACACCGGCAGAATTCAGTACTCTGGCGGTGACTTCCGCATGTATGGTGAGGGCATAACCGAGGCCGTTGCCCGCGTCATACGGGGCGTATTCGACGAGACGTCGGCCCTCGCTGACGCCCTGGGCATCGAGGTGTTTCAGTACGAAGATCGGGACTTCCGCACCAGTACCAGCATCATGGGCGTATCCTTCGAGGCGCCCTTTGACACCAACGGCATTATCGGGGGAATCGTCGGACCCAAGACCATCCATGACCGCTACATCACCGAGGATCTGCCCTTTGGCCTGGTTCCTATGTCCGAGCTGGGAGACCAGGTGGGAGTACCCACCCCCCTGATCGACGCCTTCGTGAACCTCGGATCACAGATCTGCGGTGAGAACTACTGGGAGACGGGCAGGACCCTGGAAACCCTGGGGCTGGATGGGCTCACCAAGGAGGAGATCATCGCCATGGTAGAAGGTGAGCGGCCATGAGCAAAAGCACCTGGATCAAGGCCTTCGAGACCCACGCGAAAGAGATCGCATCCATGCACCAGATCCCCGGCCTTGCCTACGGAGCTGCCGTCGACGGCGAGACCGTGCACACGGGTGGCATCGGTTATCGGGATGTGGAAAACGGGCTCGCCACAGGCCCCGACACCGTCTACGGAATCGGATCAATCACCAAATCCTTCACCTGCATCGCAATCATGCAGATGCAGGAACGGGGACTGCTGTCCGTTGAGGATTCCCTGGTCAGGTGGCTCCCCGAGTTCAGGCTTCCTGCAGGTGCACCGGCTGAGGACATCACCCTACACCACCTGATGACCCACACCAGTGGGCTTCCGCCCCTTCCGTCCCTTTTCAATGCGATGGCCCGCAGCATGAAGGATGATCCCAGCACTGAAGATTTCTCACTGAAGATGCCCGACCTGGAGCCAATAGACACCGTTGAGGAACTGGTCGATCTTATCTCCGAGCTGGACTTCAGACCCCTTGGAGGTCCCGGTGAATACTTCAGCTATTCCAACGATGGCTACGCCCTCCTTGGTGCCGTCCTCGAGAGGGCGAGCGGCCTTTCCTACGGAGCCTACCTTCAGAAACACCTGCTGGATCCCGTGAAAATGACCCACACCACCCTGAACACCGGGGACCTCGAATCCTTTGAAGAGGTCACCGAGCTGTACGCGTCCAGGGAGAACAACGGCAAGGAGACCGCCTATCATGCGCCGGGATGGTGGGAGTTCCCCTCCATGGAATCCGCGGGGCGCCTGATGTCCAATGTGACAGATCTCCTGCGTTACCTGGAGATCTACCGCTGCCGCGGCCTCGTCGACGGCGAGCGAATCCTTTCCGAAAAGAGCGTCGAGGAGATGATGAAACCCCACGTCGCAACCTCGGCCGGCCAGTTCTACGGCTACGGGCTCCTCGTGAAATCCGACTACCACGGCATCACCTTAGTGGGACACAGCGGAGGCATAAAAGGGGTCTCGGCCGATATGCTGCTATCCCCAGAAGATGGGATTACAGCTGTCGCCCTGTCAAACCTGTCAGGAGCACCCTCGGGAGCGATATCCCTGGGGATCATCAATGCTCTCAAACGCCTGCCCCCCGACACCCCCCGCAGCGAGTTCCCCGACTTCGATGCCACCGCCGATCAGCTGGCACGATTTACAGGCACCTACCGTTCGGGCGAGGGCGCGAACGTGACGATGTACACCGCAGACGATCGGCTCTTTGCTGACATGGAAGGGAAAACCCACATCGGACGTCCCACGGCCGAGGACGTGGTGGTCTTCAAGATCAAGGGCATGGAAATACCGGTGCGCCACATCCCGACCATCAGGGCAGTCAGCTTCGGTTCACGGATCATCACTCGCGCCGAAGAAACGTGAAGAATCGGGGGCCCGGGAGGGCCACACTGCACGGCCCTCCCGTTTCCCCTCGCAGGCGACCTGGTATCCTCAGAACGGTCGGCCTTCTCCGTAGAAGATCCCATCCTCCAGGCGGGCAACATAGGTGTCAAGGCCCCGTTTCTGCACCGCCCGCTCCCCCGCCTCGCTGGTGATGATCGTCGTACCGGAGCCCATCACCGCACCCCTGTACATGATCAGGTTTCCGGCATTGAAGCTCATCACCGCGTTACACCGCTCCAGGTCAACCACGGTCAGGTCGGCATCCGCACCAACTCCCAGGTGCCCCTTGGCGGGCAGCCCAAGGATGGTGGCCGGAGCCCAGGAGATCTTCTGAACGAGTTCTGAAAGCGTGAGTCCCTCTGCCCGCACCAGGGCCAACCCATGCTCCACCGCAACGTTCCTTGGGTGTCCCCCGCCGTCGGTTGAAATGGCATCAACAATAAACCGGTCATTCTCATCCCGGCTCACGGCACACAGGAAACGGCTCACAGCTGAGTTGACGGGGAAGTTCACCGAAACAACCGTTTCCTCTGCCAGCCAGGCCTCGACCGCCTCTTCACCGGTCACGTTGATGTTCTCGGCGCCGTACTCCCTCGTCACCCTGGCATAGCCGTCCCGGATGGCCTCCTGAAGCCCCCCTGCGGTGGGCTCGTATCCACGTTCCATCAGGCAGCGCTGGGTGGCCTGGCTCTCCGGAACCCCGTCAATGCACCGACCGCTGGTCCCGTTTATGGTCGCCAGGTACGATTCTGTGAACAGGTTCGGTCGGCCCTTCAGCACAGACAGGGCCTCGGCTGTCTCGGCCAGGGGACTGCCCTGGACACCCCGGCAATAGCTGTTTATGTGAGGAATATGAAGGCGGAGTTCACCTGCCAGTTCAACGCTCTCAACAAAGCCCTCCAGGTCTCCAGGCGTCCGAGTCGTCCCCGAGTGAAAGGCGACGTATCTCCGCTGCGCGTTGCAGACCTCGATCACTGACCGGGTTGCCTCAGGGGTCATGGGGTAATGACCGCCCAACAGCTTTAACCCGACCGCCCCCTCCTCAATCGATTGCTCCAGCAAGCCACGGATCTCCCCCTCTCCGGGATCGTCACCGGCAACGGTGTGGCCCGGCCTGACCTGCTGCAAGCCTGCCAGGTTCAGACCCGCAGAGTTGTGCTTGCTGAACTCAAAGAACTCGTCCAACGGTCCGCCCATGTCCAGGGCGGTGACGACACCTGCCTTTGCCATCATCCGGTGGGCATTGTGTCCCTTGTGACGCCGTGAGGTATGGACGTGCATGTCGACGACACCGGGCATGACGACCAGACCGCTCACATCGTGTACCACAGCAGATTTGCCGGGGTCGAGTTCGGGCGCCACCTGGGCAACCGAACCCTCTGCAATACCGACGTCCGCTGTCCCCTCAAAGCCGTTAGCCGGATCTACCACCCAGCCACCACTCAGGACCATGTCAAACTTCATATTCACCGCCCCCTTCATGAATCCAACCTACTTTTTCCCCACACGATGGCTCCTTCCTCCCCTGTCCCCTGGCCCGATCTGTCTTGACGAGAAGGATTCATCGCTCACATGGCCAAGCTGGAAGGCATGATATCAAAAGGACGAGGTGAGATGATGTCAGCTAAAAATACTCCCAGAATCACCGTCCCTCCCGCGCCCGATTCACCTCAACAACAGGCCATTGAGGTCCTGCACGGCCAGACCATCACCGACCCATACCGCTGGCTGGAAGACTCAGACAGCACCGCGACCCGGCAATGGACCGAGAAACAGAACACCCGGACCGAGACCGTGTTGAGCCAGGTTCCCTACCATGACACCTATCGCGAAGAGCTCACCCGGGTTCTAGCCTACGAGATGGTCGGTGCCCCCCAGGCCCGCAATGGGACCCTCTTCTACACCCGCAGGCCCGAGGGAGCTGCCCAACCGCTCCTGTACATGAGGCGGAAGGGCAAAGACCAGGTCCTGCTGGATCCCAATGAACAAGATGAAGCAGGGCTCATAGCGCTGGACTGGTGGCAGCCCTCACCGGATGGCAGTCTCATCGCGTACGGTTGCTCCCGCAGTGGCGACGAGTGGAGTACCCTGCAGATCCTCGACACAAAGACCAGGAAGATCCTACCCATCGCCATCGAGCGCGCCCGAATGTCCAGCATAGCCTGGGAGCCCGACAGCTCCGCCTTCTTCTACACCCGGTACCCCCTTCCCGGCGAAGTACCCGAGGGCGAAGAATTCTACAACCGAAGGGTCTTTCATCACCGCATAGGCCAGGATCCCTCCCTGGATCCAACCGTCTTCGGCGAGGGCAGGCCCCGGGAGGAAATGTACCAGGTCAGCCTCTCCCCTGATGGTAGACACCTCATGGTGAGCGTCGGCTACTCCCGGTCCAGAAATGACCTATACGTCCGGGACGAGAACCATCCTGCTGCGGGCTTTGTCCCCATCGTTGCGGGCGAAGACGCCCTTTTCACCGGCATGATAGCAGACGGGATGCTGTACCTGCTCACTAACTTCGGGGCGCCCCGGTACCGCATCGTGGCCGTGGACCTGTCAGACCCCCGACCAGAATGCTGGGAAGAGATCGTCCCTGAGCAGCCAGACCTGGTCCTCAGAGAGATGAAGATCGCCAACGGCCAGCTGGCGATAAGCGCCCTACGAGACGCAACCTTCTGCATGTACCTGTGTGAGCTGGACGGATCCCGTTTCACGGAGGTCGACCTTCCCTTCACAGGCACGGTATCCGATCTCAGCGCGGGAGCCGATGGCGACCTGTTCTTCACCTTGCAATCCTACCTTCGCCCACCGGGAATCTACCACCTCAATACGCGGGATCGATCCGTGAGGGAAGTCCGGGCCGGCGCAGGAGCAATCGATCCTGGTGATTACGAGGTTCACCAGGTCATGTACACCTCAGGGGACGGGACGCGCATTCCGATGTCCATCATCCATCACCGGCAGACGGACCTGCGACAACCCCGTCCAGCGGTTCTAACAGGGTACGGCGGATTCAACGCCAGTCGCACACCCACCTACCTGACAGCGCAAATACCCTGGTTGGAAGCCGGTGGAATCTTTGCCGTGGCAAACCTTCGTGGTGGCAGTGAATACGGGGAAGCCTGGCATCGCGCGGGAATGCTGGGGAACAAGCAGAACGTCTTCGATGACTTCATCGCTGCTGCAGAATACCTGGTAGATCAGGGCTACACCACCCCCGATCAACTGGGAATCCTCGGCGGGAGCAACGGGGGACTCCTGGTGGGAGCAGCGATGACCCAGCGCCCCGAGCTGTTCGGCGCCGTCGCCTGCGGGGTTCCCCTCCTGGACATGATTCGGTATCACAGGTTCCTCATCGCCTCGATATGGATCCCCGAGTACGGATCTGCCGAGGACCCTGAGCAATTCGAGTGGTTGCGCGCCTACTCTCCCTATCACAACGTCGACCCAGGGACACAGTATCCGCCGGTACTACTGTATACGGCCACCGCAGACTCTCGAGTTCACCCCCTTCATGCCCGCAAGATGGCCGCCCTGCTCCAACAAGGCGACAGCACGGACCGGCCCGTCCTTCTTTTCGTCGAGGAAGATGCGGGTCACGGAGTCGGCAAGCCGGTGAGCAAGATGGTGGAGGGACAGGCCAGGATCTGGACGTTCCTGAGCTGGCAGCTGGAACTGGATATCAGCGGTTAATCCCAGCGGTGAGTCCGGCCAGCCCGGACTCACACGACATCTTCCGGCCAAGAAACACGGCTGCGGAGGTATCACCCCGTTCCCTATTACATCTCGGAGCAAGGATCACGAACATGGTATTGGTTCGTGTTCACACAGCCGGGATTATCTTAGATCCGGACGCGCATGCGGGCAAACATGCCCACGGCAACACCCGCAAAGAGGAAAATGAACAGCTGTATGCCCCGACCCAATCCTCTCTGAAGGGCTACGTAGATAATGACGTCCAACATACCCGTTGTGCCGAGCAGGTAGGCGGTGATCACCGCCGCCAGGACCGGGAAGAATATGGCCAACAGCAGCAGGGTGGTAGCCCCAACGACGTGATTGGGGCCCTCCTCGAACAGGAGGACCACGATCGCACCACCCAGAAGAGAGCCCACAACCAGGACCCACTCAGACAGTGCAAAGGGCACATAATCACTGTAGGGTGTCCACTGGGTCATGGTGAGAAATCCGAGGATCACGCCGACGAAAACGACCACCAACCAACCCGTAGGGTTTTCTCGCATTAGTTTCGCCCCACTCCCAGCAACCTGAACTCCTTGTCAACGGTTGCTCTACTGTTGAGCGGCTGCACCACCATGGATCCGTAGACCACCCATTCAGAGGGGTCTACACCGATGAGACGCTCCAGGGACTGCGCATCCTGGAAATTTGATCCCGGCTCGACCGGGATCTGCATCAGCGCAGCCTGAGCCTCTGATACTTCCTCCGTAACAAAGACCTCGGGGCGAGCTCCCACGATCGCCTCACCCCTGCGGACAACAAATCGGATGCTGTGTATGTCGTACTGCCCCGAGGTGCTCTCGCCCTTCAACGTCACCTCCAGGGGGTTGTCACCATCGGGTGTCACCCTCACCTCGGTGAGAACGACATTGATCCCCTGGATTGTCTCAACACCCTCCGCATGTCTGACGATGGTCATCCCCATCAAAACCAGGCATAAGACCGCCCCAACGCCTGTTACAAGCAGCAGTATTTGCCGTGC
>SKXF01000355.1 GCA_007128555.1 Clostridia bacterium
CAGCTGCTGGCGACCTGGGCCGCCGGGGTGCTACTGGCAATGGCCCTGGGCAGTGGGGTGCTCGTGCGCATTCTCACAGAACCGCGGCTTCTTCCCGGCTTCCTGGCCGGAGCTCTCTTTATCCCTTCCCTGGCGCTCCTACTGGGCGTTGTTGGCAAGGCGGAGCGACCCTTTCAGATCCTGATGCTCATCGCGTGGTATCTCGGCCCGATGAACGGCCTGGCCGCCCTCGACATCACCGCAGCAACGACCGGTGCCTTGGAACAGGGGATACCCTGGTTCTACGTTGCCGCCAGCCCGGTGCTCCTTGCTCTCGCCGTCCTGGCACGCCAACGGCAGCTGAAAATCCAATGACATGACGGGACCGACGGTCGCCATACCTGCCGCCCAACCGGTGGTAGAACCATCGTCCGGGACTTGCATGTAGACGCCGTAATCCTCGATCACCTGGACGTCCTTCGTACGATCCTGGATCTGTCAACCGGGCAGGGAGCCCAGGGAGATGTCTGCAGTCAACCTCATACGTTAACATCTGGCGGAGTAATCCCTGCGTCGGGCAGGAGCAGGACGCAGGGGGAGGGAAAGGTTACGTATTACAGTGACGTGATTCCACATTGAGAGAAGATGCCCGGACGATGAGCGTGCAAAGGCAGAGCGCGCGAACTGAGAACTCGATGTCCCGTTCCGTGCGATCGGAGAGGACGATTACAGTGCCAGGGTATGATTCCGTGCGTCCTGGCATGGGACTCACGAAAAGGCGGCCTGGCATTGGAGACGATCACTGGTACTGCCAGCTCCACGGTGCCTTCAACGCGAAGCGGAGAACGCGGGTGCAGCCACAGAAAAGGGGCACTGAGTCTGCAGGTGGGCTGTGTCCCGTGACGTTGACGGGAAAGATAGATGAAAATCAGGTCGAGGTGCTGGCTGCTCACAGCAGCCCTGGCTGTTCCAGGGACGAGGGGGTTAAGACCAATGACGATTAAGATAGTGCTTCTTACCGCAGTTGCTTCGATCCTCGCCGACGTAATAGCGAAGGAAACCCTGGGTTTCGTGCCGTCCTGGGTGCCGATTACCAAGCTCACGATCCTGGTGGCAGCATCGCTTTACTACGGGGTGTTCGCCCGCAATCGGCGAATGGCCGTCTACTCGATCATGCTGGCGGCCCTGGTCGCCTTTCCGTGGTTAGGCGCCCTCATCGCTCGCACACCTGCCTGGCAGGGTTTCTTCGACATGCAGAGTTTCTCCGGCCATTTCGGCAGCATGATCTTGTCAAAGTTACTGGGGGCCATCCCTGTCGTGCTCCTGCTGCTTCTGCTCTTTGATTCGCCGAAGGAAGCATACCTCGTCAAGGGCGACCTGTCGGTCAGGCCTGAGCCCAGCAAACTATATCCCGAATCAACGAGCTGGGGCAGGCTGTCGGTCTACTCCGCCTTTGCCATCGCCGGGGTGACCCTGTTTCTGACCCTGTTCACGGTCACAGGGTTCTCGGTGCCCGAGAGGCTCAGTGATTTGCCCCGGCATATTCCGATGATCCTTTTGCTCGCCCTGGTCAACTCTGTCAGCGAGGGCTTCATGTTCCGCAACGCAATCCTGGCTCCCCTCAAAGATGTGCTTCCGAAGGGTCAGGTGCTGCTCGTGGCCGGTGGCTTTTTCGGCATGGCTCACTTCTACGGAGCGCCCAGTGGTGTGGTTGGGGTCGTGATGAGCGGTCTGCTCGGCTGGTTTATGTCGCGGAGTATGTACGAGACGGGAGGCCTGGTTGCGCCGTGGATCATCCATTTCATGCAGGACGTGGTGATCTTCACGACGTTTGTGCTGCTGCTTATTTTCATCTAGCTGGATGCAGGGGGTGACCATCCGCGAATGGGTGTTTGGCCCGCACCGGCATGGTCGCGTAAGGTTCGCATGCGATCTCAGCCTCCTCACTGGGTTATGGAGGTTCGGGGGGCGGCTCCCTGAATGCGCTCCGCAGGAAGGTGACGACGCCAGGATCCGCTTCGCCTGGGCACGACCGGGATGTGAGGCGAATCTTCAGACCACCTTCTCGCTGAGTCTTAAGACGTTTCGAGACCTCCCGAAGAGTAGCGCACAGAGGGCCATGAGCCTGGCAGTCGTTGTTCCAGCCGTGACAGATGACTTGAAGTCTTTTCGTTTCTTTGCTACGATTTGGCCAATTATTCCCTTCTTGAGGAGAGGTGGGATCGACGTATGAGTGGTGTAGTGGTGGCACCGCAGCCGCCAGCCGCAGAGGTGGGTGGGGAGATCCTCCGTGCCGGTGGCAATGCGTTCGACGCCGCGGTGGCGGCAGTTTTCATGCAGGCAGCATCTGACCCCTTTATGTGTGGCATCGGCGGCTTTGGCATCAGCCAGGTCTTCGTGGCTTCAACGGGCACATGTCACTGCGTGGAGTTCTACGGTCGCGCTGGCCAGGCGGTCCGCGAGGATATGTGGGCTGACCAGGTACATAAGGTTGGACAGGGCAAGGCGTACGTTGAGGGCTGGCGCAATGAGATGGGCTACGGATCCATAGGAATCCCGGCAACAGTAGCCGGGATGATGGAGATCCACCGCCGCTGGGGCCGGATGCCCTGGGCTGAGCTGGTCCGCCCAGCTGAGCGATTCCTGCGAGATGGATATCCGCTGTATCAATACATTGCCGACTATTTTTCCTACCCGGCGGGACCGCCGACCAAACCCACTCAGCTGCAGAGGTTCCAGGCAAGCCCAGAGATGGCCCGCACCTGGTTGCGCGAAGATGGCCAGTTTTTCCAGGTGGGTGAAACCATCCAGTTGACCGATTACGCCGCTACGCTGTCCCAGCTGGCTGAAGCCGGAGGAGAAGATTTCTACCACGGAGATATCGCAGCCACCATGGCGGATGATTGGGCGGCCAATGGGGCCTTTATCAGCCGCGAGGACCTGGCGTCCTGTCGGGCTGCGGTTTCAGAGCCACTGACAGGCAAGTATCGCGACTATGACGTCAGCGTACCGCCCCTGCCGGGAGGCGGCGCAACGTTACTGCAGATGCTCAATGTCCTCGACCGGTTCAACCTGGTCTCGCTGCCCCACAACTCGCCCGAGTACCTGGGAATCCTGGTCGGAGCCATGCAGGCAGCCTCCGGGGAGCGTAAGCACCTGGGAGATCCCGCCTTTGTTGAGGCGCCGCTGGACGAGTTGCTGAGCCAAGAATGGGCAGCCCGCACGGCGGAGGCGATTCGGACAGGACGGCCGTGCAGCGGCGAGGAAACACCGTCGAACGGCAACACCACTCACCTGACGGTAGGCGACGACCAGGGTAATGCTGTGGCTGTGACGCATACCCTCGGCATGGGCTCCGGCGTAATCACCCCGGGGCTGGGATTCCAGTACAACAACTGCCTGGGTGGGTTTGATCCCGAGCCGGGCAAGCCCAACTCCATCGCACCGGGGAAAGCGAGGATCTCCTCGATGTCGCCGGCGATCCTGATCCGCAATGGCCGGCCCCAGTTGGTCCTGGGCAGTCCCGGCAGTAACGCCATCGTCAATGCGATTTTGCAGACGTTGTGTAATACCATCGATTTCAGCATGGATCCCCTGGAGGCTGTGTCGCAACCCCGGGTTCATTGCGAGGGTGAGCCGGTGTCGCTGGAAAGCCGCATACTGCGGTCCACGGCCAGTGCCCTGGCAGAGGCAGGCTACCAGGTTCAGCACGGTGCAATCGGTTACGATACCCTGCAGGGACGTGTGCAGCTGGCCGTGGCTGACCCTTCGCCCTCGGGTGGCACTGCGTGGCAGGGAGCTTCCGACCCAAGGCGTGATGGGGGAATCACCGTATACGCCTAGCACAGGGATCCCGTCAATCCATCGCGCGAACCGGCCCCATGACGGTAGGGGCCGTGTTCTTTGGGCGCAGGTCCTACGATTGCACCCTGGTACAGGGAACCCTTTCCCATGTCCACACCAACGTCTCTTTCCCGGGGTGCTGACCGACATCGCTGTGTCCGCCTGTTTTGAAGGACCTCAGCTCGTCTTTCATGAACACCACCCAGGATCGCGCTTCATGCCCTGCAGCGGATAAGACATGGACTTGCATCACCCGTCAGCCTTGAACCGAGGGCGAGAAGGGTTCACATAGCTGTCTCAGGTGCTCCCTGTGATGAACCCCCTTCTGCTGCCCAGGGGGCCTGGTGGGGGCCCATGTTTCGGACGTGACTCGCAGGGGATGGGTGCCTGGCCCCGCCGGCGATATCATCCAGGGGGGGCTTGCCCTTTGGGTGCAGGGCAAATAGGCTGACAACAGGACGAGGACGATTGAAGGAGAGGGGGAGGAACTCCGTGAGGAAGAAGATTTTACCGGTGATCGGATGTCTCGTGTTGGTCTACTGGATGGTGCTCGTCTACATTGTCCTGCACGAGGGAGGGCACGCCCTGGCTGCGATGCTGTCGGGAGCTCGGATTGATCGCTTCGACATTAACTTCCTCACGTCTCGCCCCCACGTAAGCTACGTGGGACACCTCACGGCAGGGCAAAGGGCCTTCGTGAGCGCTGCGGGTCCGCTCTTCCCAGTTCTTGTGTGGTTCGGATTCATCGGCACGATCCCGGGACATGCGAAGCCTCCCTGGGCGTATGTCAGGATCATAAGCGCCTTCGGAATCATCGGCTCCCTGCTACCCGGGGTCGTGATACCCGTTCTCTACCAGCTGGGCAGACCTGTGCCCGGTGAGGATTGGACCCGGTTTGTGGCGTATTCGTCCCTTAACGGTTATGCAGTGGGTGGCCTGGTGCTGCTCCTGGTTGCCCTGGTGCTCAAAGTGGCGCTACCTCGCATTCCGGATCTTCGCCGGCTCAGGGCAGATTTACAGGCCATGGAGGTAGATTGGACCCGGGCAAGCGTGGTGATTCCCGCCCTGATCCTCACATTATTGTCCATCCTACCGCTAACCTCCTACGTTCCCCACCTCGGGGGCGAAGTTTCCCGGGTGGCGGTTGCTTCATCCAGCGGTCCGATGCGGTTGGCCGCGTTTGAGATCGACGAGGAACGAGAACCTGCCATGGTTCGGCTTCTCTACTCCTTCTCTGCCATCGAGGCCGACTTTCGAGTGGTGATCGCCTCCCCAACCGGCACGGTCCTCTGGGAACAGGGACACTGGGCCGGTCGGCAGGTCCAGGCCCAGTCCCAGGAGGATGTAGCTCTCGCTGCGGGACAGTACGAGATCCTGGTTCTCGGTGCGGTTGAGGATCTGGATATGGAGTTGAGGTATTGGATTCGACCGTAGCCCAGCGGGCCCGGTGGTGATTCGCCGGTGAGGGTCAACCCCTCGGTGCCATGGCAGATCACCTGGGCCACGGGAGCCTGCGCTCGATTTATTTCGTCCTCGCATCGGGGGATGGGTGGGCCACAGGCAAGCCCCCCATCCCCGTCACTGTGGGCAGTTGAACAGCCCCACCAGGGAGTCCAGCTTCGACCTGGCCGAAGGCCCTAGGCGTCATCCCCTGACAGGCGATCGTGAGCCTCTCGCAGTTTCCTTCTGACCGGGAGTTGATAGGGGCAGCTCTCCTCGCATTCCCCGCAGTCGAGGCATGCCTCGACCGTTACATCGAGGTCTGCATACTGCTGCCGGGCCCAGTCCTTAGCGAAGTAGGAGGTGTAGTAACGGTCAAAGCGGAACACCTCGGGGATTTCCAGGTCCACAGGGCAGTCCTTGCAATATCCGCAGCGGCGGCAGAACTCCTTTCCCAGTTCTTCCGCCTCGGCCTCGAGGTGGGCGATGTCTATCTCTGACAGATCAATCTCCTCGCGACCGGATGCGACGTTCTCCTCCACCTGTTCGGGGGAGTCCATTCCCGGGATGGCTGTGGACACCGGGTTGGAAAGGACGAAGCGGAGGGCCCGTGGGGGTGACTTCAGCAACCCGCCGCAGAGGGGTTTCATGACGATGATCCCCATATCCCGTTGGGTGGCGACGGGAATGTTGTCCTTGAAAAGGGGATAGTCAATGATGTTCAGAGGCATCTGAACGGTCTCGAACAGGTCCGTTTCCATGGCGGGAATCAAGACCTGGGGACGGTGTCCCGATACCCCGATGTGACCGATCTTTCCGGCGTCCCGGGCCTCGACCAGGGCCTCCATGGCACCGTCGGGGCCGAGCACCTTCTCGAGGCCACTGGGATCGGGATCGTGGACCTGGTACAGGTGGATGTGATCTGTCTGAAGCATCTTGAGACTGGTGTCTATATCCTCTGCCATGCCCCGGGCATCCCTGACCATGGATTTGGTCGCCAGGATGATCTCCCTGGCATCCCCACCGTATTGCTGAAGGCCAAGGCCGATCTTCTCCTCGCTGTCTCCGTACGAGCGCGCCGTGTCAATGAAGTTGATGCCCAGATCGAAAGCGCGGTGAAGGGTTTCCAGCGCAAGCTCAGGACAGACACGGTTAATCGGGACTCCGCCGAATCCGATGACGGAGACGCGAAGTCCCGTTTGTCCAAGGGAACGATAGTTCATTGGGGCCTCCTTCCAGGCCTCAGTCTTCTATGACGACTCCTCCAATCCTGCCTTGCCCAGGGTTTGCCCTGATAACTGTACGTAGGCTGCCCTCCCATGAGCAAGCACGAACCACGATATTTCCCGGGAAATCGTCATGGGGAGGAAGGCCCGTTGCCCGTGACTCTTGCTTTGTCGACGGCTGACCCCATCGGTTGGCAAGTCTCAACATGTGTCGGTCCACGATTCGATACGCCAGGGGACCGATGGGCATGCTAGCTAGAAAAGGAGGTGGTCAGCGTGCTGAAAAGCTCAGATGGCAGTGAACTGGCGTATGCCGAACTGTCCAGGGAAGAGCTGGTGATGATCGAGGATCTCGAGCGCACGATGAAACAGGGACGGGACGGCCTGATCCTTCTGGCGTTCGAGCCGAAGAACTGACCTCCGACCAGATCACTGGCTCCCATGCAGGCGATACGCCTGGCCCATAGGGCTGTTGCTACATGCATCTCCCCCTGAGCAGATTTGCCGTCCTGGTTCCGATGACCTGCTGTCAAAGAGGATTTTGCTCTATGAACATCGTAGTCCCCGGTGAGGGTCTGGCAAAGGTGCCCTTTCCCGTGCCAGTTCAACCTCATCAGAACGACAGGGGGAAGCAATGAACCGCAGACTTGAGCTCAAGGACTACTATGCTTTGCGATTTCCGTCCGCTCCGAAGGTGTCCCCGGACGGGGAATGGGCCGCCTTCTCAGTGGCTGGATCAACCAGGGGCAAGAACGAGACGTATTCCAACCTGTGGCTGGTGAAGACCGATGGTGGTGAGCTCCCTCATCGCCTCACCCGCGGTGAGACGGGCGACCGG
>SKXF01000210.1 GCA_007128555.1 Clostridia bacterium
AAGGGGTCCGGCGCCCTCTCGTCGGGTATGGCACTCAGCAGCGTGTCCACGTTGGAGACGTCCTCGGTGGTGCGCGCCTCGTCAAGATACACCATCGTCGTTCTGGCGATCTGGGCCGAATCCTTCCTCAGTTTCTCAGGGCTGATCCCCAGGTAGCGCGCCACCTCCCCATCGGTCGCCTGTCGGCCGAGATCCACCTTCAAAACCTGGTGTGCATCCCTGATTTCCCTGCTCCTGCGCCGGACGGTCGCAGGCACCCAGTCCATGTTCCTGACGCCATCGAGGATGGCACCGCGGATCCTCATCACAGCGTAGGTCTCGAACTTGATTTTCCGGCTCACGTCGAACTTGTCCAGCGCATCCATCAGGCCAAAGATGCCGTAGGTCTCCAGGTCCGAGGCCCCGATCTCGGCCGGCATCCCCATGGCCATCTGCCCTGACACGTACTTGACCAGCTCGATGTATCCGAGAATCAGGTCCTCCCGTGCTCCCGGGTCGCCCCTCTCCTTGTATGCCTTCCACATCGCTGCCTTGTCACCCAGATGCTCATACGTGCCCCTTGCCATGGAAAACTCTCCCTCCTCACAACAGTCCCAACTCACAACAGTCCCAAACGCCTCATCCGCAGCTGTTCTCCAAAGATGAAAGATACGATCCGGTCCTGGTCGTTCAGCTGAATCCGGGTGAAACTCACAGCCCAAAGGGCCCCACCGGCCCGGTCTTGTGACTCAATCCGCACGACAACCCCCTCCACGGACAGGGGCTCACCGGGAAAGGCCATCTCAAAAAGGTACGTTGGGCCGATCCTGAGGGTGGCACTGCTCCCGCAGAGCATCCCTGCACAGCTGATGTTCACGGTGATCCCCCGCCCCTCACTCTCTGTGCCGTCAATGGCTCGCCAACGAACATCCAGGCTGCACTCCCAACGCACGTTCTCTCGCCGCTGCACCCGGGCATAGCTTCCGGGAACGGTGACCTCCATGACCGGAATACGCCTTCTGCGAAACACCCGCAGCACCAGGCTCTCCCCCCGGTAGAGGGCATCATCCCGGGTCACGTAGACGGCGAGGTATGACGCCACGGGGAAATACATCAACACCCCGGACGACGACGGGATCGGCAACACCATCCGGTCGTCCCGCACATCCTCGACATAGGTGTGAACCCGGTGATTCTCTTCCTCGCCAGTGAAGACCCGCGCAAGGTGGATCCCGTCGTTGATACCCAATCCAATGGTCCGGCCAACCTCCATGATTACCCACCCTCCCCTGCTCCCACACCGGGCATGTGCTTTGCAAGACGCCTCAGAAAGGCCCGTGCCGGGTTCCGAGATCTCGTGGGCTCGCCCGTCACGGCCTCGCCCAGGCGCCGGATCCCCTGCGACGCGCGACTGTCGGGAAAGCCCCGGATCAGGGGGACCTGTTGCTGCACCGCCCTGCCTACGGCCGGATCATCGGGAATCCAGGTCAACAGGCGAATCCTCCGGAAAAGAAAGGACCTTACCATGTGCTCCAACTGTCCGAAGGTCCTTTTTGCCTCCCGGTCGGCCGCCCGGTTCACCACCACGCCCACCTCGCCCTCGAATCCTCTCCGGCACAGCCCCTTGATGGTCCGGTAGCACTCCATGAGAGCTGGAGGCTCCGGGGTCGTCACCATCACGGCCATTTCCGATGCCATGAGAAGCCCCATCACTGCTGGAGCCCTGCCGGGCCTGTTGATCTCGTCAATCTTGGTCAGGAACAGCCGGTTATAGGCGACTTTCCGGTAGCGGGCCAGGATCGGCCGGGCATCCTCCACGGCGGTCCCCTCGCTGAGAACCAGGTGGACCTCGTCCGTCCCAGCTGCCGCCAGGAAGGACCCCAGCCGCTGCATCGATCCGAGGTCCCGGGGATTGTGCCCCGCCGTGTCAATCAGTACCGCCTGGGAATCGCCCAGTCTCTTCATCGCCCCGGCAATCTCCTCGGGGGCAAACACCACCTCCAGGTCCATCCCCAGGATGCGAGCATTCTTCCTCAGCTGTTCCACCGCCCCAATCCGATAGGTATCCTGGGTGATCAGCCCCACCCGCAGCCCCTCTCCCAGGGCCATCCGTGCCGCCAGCTTCGCACAGGTCGTGGTCTTGCTACAGCGCATTCAACATCACCCCACCGAAGGAGCTGCCCTTCTCCGCTGCCGGAGTCCGCTCCGGAAAGGCAGGCACCCGGGGAGGCACAGGAAGCGGTATTCGACTCGGTATGAAGCCCATGGATGACATGCAGCTCACGGTGTGCCCCTTTCCCTCTACCTTCCCATCCGCAGGGTGGAAGAAAGCATGTTCTCGTTGGTGTTGAAGGCAGTCACATTGGCCTGGTAGGCTCGACTGGCCATCATCAGATCCGTCATCTCCCGGACCAGGTCGACGTTGGGATAGGACACGTAACCCTCCGCGTCGGCATCCGGATGCCCCGGCTCGTGACGCAGATCCGGGGGAGCACTGTCGCGAACGATGCCCGCCACGCGGACCCCAGAAGGGGATGGACCTGCGAATCCCCCCGGTGGCGCTGGGATGGGAAGTCGGTTGATCTGGGCCCGGAACACCGACCCGAAGGTATCGGTGCCCGATGTCAGTACCACGCTCCGGCGTTGATAGGGGCCGCCCTCGGCCGTCTGGGTCGTCTCCACGTTGGCGGTGTTGTTAGCCACTACATCCATTCGCAATCTTCCTGCTGTAAGGGCGGAACCCGAAATGTTCAACATTTGAAACATCCGGTCATCTCCTCCTTCCCTATGAGTCCCGGATTACGGAACTCAGTAAGGCCATCTTCCGTTCGAGCTGGCTGAGAACCGCCTGGTATCGCAAAGAGGTCTCCGTCAACAGGACCATCTCGCTGTCAATATCCACGCTGTTTCCGTCGGTTCGGAATGAGGTACGGGTCATGTTGCCCAGGTAGGTCGAGGTGGGCCGGGCACCGGACTCCGAGAGGGCATCACTCATGTACCGGTCGAAGTCAAACCGCTCGACCTGGTAGCCCGGAGTGTCAACATTGGCGATGTTATTCGCGATTGCACGCTGGCTGGCCCACAGGCCCTGCAGGGCCCTCGTGGCCACATCCACGGTACGATCGACGTTGCCCATCCTGCCATCCATGAAAAAATCCGCCTCCCCGTGCAGCTGAAGGCGGATTAGTAGAGGATCGATGGGTATCCATGAAAGAGAAACCGATAAAAAAACGCTCTTCGGCAACCCGGCCATCTTAGCCAGAACCTCCTGGCCTTAGATCCTCGGCTTTGCGCCTCCAGCTTTCGCTGAATTTGCCCTTTCGGAACGAATTCCGAATGCTACATTTCAGTTGTTTGTTTGCGGACCGGCCAAGGCACGCATTACGGAACAAGAGCAGGCATTATCTCTTGCTCTATATGCTTATTCGACATCCCCTCCGGATCTCCTTCTTTGATCTGAAAGTTTTTTTATAAATTACCGAATCTGCCCGATATCCCCTTGGGATACCGGGCAGAGAGCGTCGAATGCAAGCGAATTCCCACGTTGAATCAGGCCACCAGGGCCCTCTCACATCTCCCCTACATCTTCAGCCGGGGATCCAGGACATCCCTGAGGGCATCCCCGACAAAGTTGATCGACAGGACCGTCAGCAGGATGGCCACCCCGGGGATCATGATCAGGTGAGGCGCCTGGCGAAGGAACTGTCGGCCGGTACTCACCATCAACCCCCACTCCGCAGTCGGTGGCTGGACTCCGAGGCCCAGGAAGCTCAGGGAAGCCGCCGTCAGGATGGCGGTGGCCGTGGAGAGGCTCAGGTAGACCAGGATCGGCGGCAGGGAGTTGAGAGCCAGGTGGCGGAAGACGATGCGCGGCATGTTGGCTCCCAGGGCGCGAGCGGCCTCCACGAATTCCTTCTCCTTCAGGGTGAGGACACTCCCCCTGCTGATTCGGGCAAAGGTCGGAATGCGCCACACGGCCAGGGCGATAATCACGTTGACGGTTCCTGTTCCGATCACGCTGACAATCAGGATGGCCAGCAGGATACCCGGAAAGGACATCATCACGTCGATCAGGCGCATGACCAGGTCATCGAACCGGCCGCCGTAGTAGCCCGACATCATGCCGATGATCACACCCACGACCAGGCCGCCGAAGGCCGCAGCGAATCCCACCATCAACGATACCCGTGAACCGTACACGATGCGCGAGAAGATGTCCCTGCCGAGTTCATCGGTGCCGAACCAGTGGTCCGACGAGGACGTCTCGAATCGTCGTCGAAGGTTCTGGGACTGGGGACTGTATGGGGCAATCCACGGGGCAAATACGGCAATGATAACGATCAAGAGCAAGATGATAACGCCGACGGTCGCCATGCGGTTCCTCATGAAGCGACGGACCAGTTTCATTCCCATGCCGGCGGCATCCAGTGCGTTTTCGTCAGAAGCAGTCATATCAGACGTTTCAACAGCCAACTGCAAACACCTCCAGCGCTTCAGTCATAGGCAATCCGCGGATCGATGAAAGCGTAGGTGAGGTCCGTCAACAGGTTCGCGAAGATGAACCCGATGGCAATCACCAGGACGGATCCCTGGACAACCGGGAAGTCCCGCGAGGTGATGCCACCGATCATGTAACGGCCCACCCCGGGCCAGGCAAACACGGCCTCCACCACCACGGAACCGGCCAGGACCGCGCCGAACATGATACCCAGGAGGGTGACCACCGGGATCATGGCGTTCTTCAGGGCGTGTTTGAAGATGACGATCCGTTCGGACAATCCCTTTGATCGGGCCGTGCGGATGTAGTCCTCGGAGATGACTTCAAGCATGCTGGACCGGGTGAAGCGAGCCAGGACGGCCAGCGAGCCCAGGGCCAGGGTCACGCCGGGCATGATGGCGTGGCGGAAGCCCTCCCAGGTATACAGGGGGCCTCCGAAACCGGAAAGGGGAAGAATCCTGAGATTGAGGCCAAAATACAACATGAGCATGTATCCAAAAAAGAAACTGGGCATCGAGACCCCGAAGAGAGCGCCAAACATGGCCACATTATCACCAAGGGAGTTTCTGTGCATCGCCGACACGATGCCGATCGGAATGCCCAGTAGGATCGACACCGTCAGGGCAAACACCCCCAGTTGGAGGGTGTTGGGCACTCTCCATGTGAGTTCCTCGGCCACGGGAGTCCGCCGGCGCAGGGAACTGCCAAAATCGAGCCGGGCAAGCCTGCCCATGTAGGTGAACAGCTGGACGTGCAGGGGCTTGTCAAAACCGAACTGGGCCCGGATCATGTCCGCGTACTCCTCCTTGGCCTCTCCCTCCATGTCCGTCGGAATCATGAAGTCAATCGGGTCACCCGGAACAATGCGGACAGCCATAAACACCACAATAATGACGAGGAGTATGGTGGGGACGGCCAATAGGATGCGACGGAGGGCATATTCTTTCATGGCTGCTCCATCACCTGCCTTCCAGTTGAAGCACGTTCATTCTCACGAGATCTTCCCTGTTCGATGGGACCTGGAGCAACTGCCCCAGGTCCCGGAACGGTCAGGCACAGGCACGCAAAAAAGGCGTTACGCCTCTCACTTATCGAGCCAGGCCTCGTGCAGGAAGTACAGGTTGTAGTTGTACAGGTGGTAGTCGTTGACCCATGGCTGGGCCGCGTTGAAGTTGGCCTCGTTCCACAGGAAGAACATGATCATGTGCTCCCGCATCAGGTCCTGGTACTCGCTGATAAGCTCCACGCGCGTGGCCTCGTCAACCTCCTCGCCGAAGGAGTCCAGGAGATAGTCGATTCTCTCGGAGACCTCGGCCAGCTCGGGCTGATGCTCGATCTGGAAAATGTTCCAGTGCCGCCCTGAACGGATGTTGGAGGAGGCCGTGTAGTTGGTCCAGACACTACCGTACAGGATCCAGTAGGTGAGATCGTAGTCGCCTGCGCGGCAGGCATCGAGATAGGCTCCCCACTCTAAGGTGGTCATCTCGGCGTCAATACCCACATCCTGAAGCTGCTCATGGATAATCTGGCTCATGAGCACCCGCTCCTCCCGGTCGGAGGTCAGGATGTTCAGGGTCAGGGTCTCACCGTCACGCACGCGGATGCCGTCGTCACCCATGACCCAGCCGGCATCGTCGAGCAGTTCTCCTGCCTTGGCGAGGTTGTAGTCGATCAGGGGCAGGCGATCGGGATACAGCGGAGTGACCGGGGGCAGGCCGACGTTGCTCTTCTCTGCCGCTCCGAGGAGGATCTCTTCGATAATGAGATCACGGTCGATGGCGTGGGCAACAGCCTGGCGGACCCGGAGATCCGTCATGGGGCCATCGGCAAGGTTCATGGCAAGCATGGCGTTACTGGGCGTCAGGCGCCGTTCGATGACGATGCCGGCGTCCTCCATCCGGTCCACATCGGCGGGGGTGATGGCGTAGTTGTATGCCAGGTCAATGCTGCCGGCCTCCAGCTCGAGGTGCTGGGTGCTGTCCTCGGGAATGATCCTGATGCGAAGCCCGTCCAACAGGGGAGCACCCCTCCAGTGGTCATCAAAGCGGACCATCTCGATCTGGCTGTCGGCGGCATAGGACTTGAACTGGAAGGGGCCTGTGCCCACGGGATGGCGGGCAAAGGCATCGTCGCCCTTGTCCTGCACGGCAGTTGGGCTCACCATGTAATGTGCCGAGACCGATGCCTCCCAGAAGATGTCCACCCGGAGCATGTTCATCTGGACCGTGAACTCATCGATGGCCTCGATACTCTCCAGGCGGTCTACGATGTGAGGATGCTCGTTGGCATTAAAGTCGGGATCGAGAAAACGCTCATAGTTGAACACGACCGCATCGGCGTTGAACGGCGTGCCATCGTGGAAGACCACGTCTTCCCGCAGGTACCAGGTGAAGGTGAGGCCATCCTCACTGATATCCCAGTCCCGCGCAAGGGCCGGCTGGATCTCTTCTTCCACGCCACCGTCATCAACACCAACGATGGTCAGGCCATCGAACATGTAGGCAATGCCCTGCCGGGTATTCCAGTCGGCCTGCAGGTGGGGATCGAGGGCGACGGGATCGGCGCTGACCGCGATGACCAGGGTTCCCCCCTCTTTCGGACCCTCATCGACGGGTTCTTCGGTCTCCTCTTCCTCCTCCACTTCTTCCTCGGTATCCTCCGGTTCGGTCGGCTCCTCAGCCTGCTGTCCGCACCCTCCGATCGTCAACGTAAGGGCCAGAGCGAATACCATGACAATCGCAAGCAGTTTCATTCTTTTCAATGTTACCCCTCCCTCAAATACACGGATTCAACATGAAGTTCGGAAATTCCTTCTTTCGGGCCAATTTTGTCCGCCAGGGCCCTCCGAT
>SKXF01000075.1 GCA_007128555.1 Clostridia bacterium
ACCGGGAGACTGACCTGGAAGGCCGCCCGGAACATCCAGCTCATGAAGGAAAACACCTGGGGCAGTACCGCCGAAGAAAGCGACGTGCCCACGGGAACCTCCGTGAAACTCTCCTGCAGGACCCGCAGGAGATGATGATGGCCGTCGAAGCTCAGAAACAGGACCATCGAGAACAGGTAGAGGTAGTTGCCGACCAGGGGAACCCGCACCCCCAGCATCGGATCCACCTCGCTGGCGGTGAAAAAGCCCATCTGGAAATCCAGGAACTGCCCCGCCATCTGGCCGGTGACCAGGACCAGGAAGGCCAGAAAGCCGAGGGCTGCCCCCACCGTGATCTCCCGGACCCCTTCCAGGGCGACCTGCGACCAGGGCTCGGTCCCCGGGTGTCCCGGCAGGGTCGGGGCGATCAACAGGGCACAGATCACGGCCAAGAATACGGCAACGGGGGTCGGACAGTAGGGCCTTCTGAAAACGGGGAACAGGAAGAAGAATCCGCTCATCCGCAGAGACACCAGCAGAAAGGTCACCGCCGTTTCGCTCTGCCATATCACGTCCAGGTCCAGGCTCATATCCCCACCCCCCTCAACGGATGAAGTCTGACATGCCTCCGAGCATCTCCGTGGCGAACCCACTCATCATGTTGATCATCCACGGCCCAAAGAGCATCGCTGCCATAAAAATGGCGACGATCTTGGGAACAAAACTCATGGTCTGCTCATTGATCTGCGTCGTCGCCTGGAACACACTGACCAGCAGTCCGGTCAGAAGTCCGACTCCCAGCATTGGCCCCGCCACCATGAGCACGGTGATCAGCGACCTGCGCGCCAGCGATATGATCAGTTCCTGCGGCATTTTCCCATCATCCTCCCGTCAGTCCCTCGAGCAGGGACTTCATCACCAGGTGCCAGCCGTCCACCATCACGAACAACAGGATCTTAAAGGGCAAAGAAATCATCATCGGCGGCAGCATCAGCATCCCCATGGACATCAGGGTGCTTGCGACCACCATGTCGATCACGATGAAGGGCAAGAAAACGATGAACCCCATCTGGAAGGCCGTCTTGAGCTCGCTTATGACAAAGGCAGGGACCAGCGAAACCATGGGCACATCCTCCGGGGATTCGGGCAGGTCCTCCCCGGCAAAACCCAGGAAGAGCTCCAGGTCCCGTTCCCGCGTGTACTGGAGCATGAAATCGCGGACGGGCACCGAGGCGCGTTCATAGGCGACCTCCATGGCGATGTCGCCTTCCTGCAGCGGCACCCAGGCATCGGTGTAGACCTGCCCCCATACCGGGGACATGACAAAGAAGGTGATGAACAGGGCAAGCCCGATCAACACCTGGTTGGGCGGCATCTGTTGGGTTGCAAGGGCATTTCGAACAAAGGAAAGGACGATGACCACCCGGGTGAACGACGTCACCATGAGCAGGATCGCCGGCGCCACGGCAAGAACCGTGAGAACCAGCAGCAGCTGGACTCCTGTGCCCAGGGTCCCGAGACCGTCCTCGATATCTATTTCGGTATTGATCGTGGGCTGCGCCCCGGCCGGCGAGGCCAAAAGGACAACGGCCAGTATGACCAGCACAGCATACGCGCAACCGACGCTCCCACGACGTCGATGAAGCAGAATCCCACGCACTTCCATCTCGCCTCTCCCACTACCCCGTTCTCAGTCCCTGTTGGTGCTGAATCCTCTCAGCGCACCCAGCCATCCCTCTGAACGTTTGGGGGCATCCCCCGACAGGACCTCAGAAACCTCATCATCCATCTCAGTGATCCGCACCACACCGGCCTCGGTAACGCCCAACACCGTGTACGTCTGACCGATGCGGACCAGGACCAGCTGTGCCCTTCTCCCCACGGATATCGCCTCGACCACCTCCAGGTTCCCGCCACCCATGCTTCCGTGCATGAAGGTGCGCAGGAGCCGGAGGCACAGCAGGGCGAGTGCAATGACGGCTATGCTGGCCAGAATCACCTGCAACGCGGATTCCACGAATCCTTCCTCCCCTTCCGGCTTTTGCCTCAACCCAGGTTCTTCAGTCGATCCTCGAGACTGACGATCTCCGTGATGCGCACGGCGAAGTCCTCGTCCACCACGACGACCTCACCCCGGGCGACCAGCTTGCCGTTGACCAGGATATCGACGGGATCCCCCGCCTGCTTCTCCAGCTCGAGCACCGCTCCGGTACCCAGCTGCAGGATGTCCCGGATCTGGCAGACCGTCCGTCCCAGTTCAACGCTGACCTGCAGGGGGACGTCGAGAAGCATGTCGATCCTATGGTCAGCCCCTCCCTGCGGCCCTGGAGACAGGCTGGCGAACTCGGCCCGGTCGACCCGGGTCTTTCGCTCCGGGGCCGGGGCGGACCGTCGCGGTGTCGTCCTCTCGACGGGATCAGGCACCGGGACCCGGGCGTCCTGCTCGCGCAACCCGGCCACACCCGGTGATACCAGCAAGTTCACAGCCCACGCCCCGGCATCGGATGCAAACTGCAGGGCCAGCCAGTACCTCTGGCCGCCGTCCGCCAGTTCCCCCAGCCCGGCCGAGCCAGCGGGGCCCGGGCGAATATCCATCACACCACTCCCCTTCGCCGCAAGCTGCGACGCCAGGGTATCCGCGAAGCTCTGCATGAAACTCTCCAGCAGCTCGGCGATCAGCGGATCGTCGACCCCCACGTCAAGGAGCCTCGCCATGACCTTCTCGGAGTTCCCGTCGATGTAGTACTGGCTGCGGGACCGGCTGTCCCCGGTGATCTCCATCTGCCCACACAGTGAGATGTCGTTCCTCCTGATGCCGGATGCGTCGATGAGATCGCCCTTCCACTGGTGAAATTCGGCCGGAAGCTCCGTTGCCTGCAGTGCGAGCTCCGCAGCCCGCGCCGCCACGTCGCCGAACGCTCCGCTGTCATCGGCAGCCTGTGACAGGTCCTGCCCTTCCTCCTCTTGCTCCTCATCTTCGTCTTGGCCCAGGCCCTGGAGCAGGGCATCAATCTCTTCCTGGGTCAGAATCTCATTGGACATTCGACTACTCCTCCCCGGACTCTGACATCACCTGGACAGACATGCGCCTGCCCACGCGACCCACGCGACCCGAAAAAACCGTCTTGTCCGCCACGCGAACGTCGATCGGTTGATCGACCTTTCCGTCGAGACGGATGATGTCTCCCTCTTCCAGTTCCAACAGGTCCCGGACCGTCACCCGTCCGTGTCCCAGGTACGCGACGACGGGAAGGGCCACCCCCTCCAGGTGCCCCTCGAGCATCGATCGGTCGACGCCGACCCGGTCCCCGGCGTTGCCAGGGTGACTCCGCCCCATCCAGTGCTGCACGGACAGTTCCGGCAGCACCGGCTCCAGCATGATGCACGGCCATGCGATGTTGATCCTTCCCTGGTGCTTGCCCATCTCAACGAGGAACCCGGCGGTCATCATCATCTCGCTGGGCGGCGCAAACTGGGTGAAAAAGGGGCTCGTCTCGATGGAACTCAGACGGGCCTCCAGCTTCCGGACGCCCCGCCAGTCCTCCTCGATCCCGGCAAGGATCCTCTCGAAGACGGTCTGGATCACGGCCGCCTCGATGTCCGTCAACGGTCTCTGCACGACCTCCGTTTCCTGGGGACTGCCCAGGAGACGCTCCACGAGCGGATAGGAAATGCTCGGACACACTTCAATGCCCACGGTCCCTTCCAGGGGACTGAAACTGGCAATTCCCAGCACCACCGGATCATTCAGCTGTTCAATGAACTCCTCGTAGCTCACCTGGTCGAGCGCGATGAGGGAACACTTGACCGCCATGCGGACCTGGGCGGACAGCCCCGTGGCCATGAGTCGAGCCATGTTATCGTGAAGAATCCGCAGCGCCCCCAGGTTCTCCCGGGAGAACTTGTCCGGTCGGTGAAAATCGTAGCGACGTACACGATGTTGTCCTGCGCTGTTCTTGATCCCAAACTGTTTCACTTGCGCCATGATCTTTCCCCCTGCCCCCTCAACCTCAGTGGACGATGATGCTCAGCAAGAACACATCCGTCAGTTCAGCGTCATCGAGAATCTCGTTGGTTCGACGAATGATCGAACTCCGCAGCCTGTCCATTCCCTCCTCGCCCTTGAGACTCTCCGCTTCCAGCGATCGGAACACGGTCAGCAACTCGTTTCGGATCACGACCCAGTTCTCCTCAACGACGCTCAGCGTATCGGCATCCCGGCACTCCAGCTGCAGGTCCACCTGGACCCAGTTTCGCCGTCCATCCGGACCGACGGCCAGGTCCGTGGTGATCGATTCCACGTTGTAGATGGGTCGGTTGGGCAACGGCTGCTCCGCGGCCTCCTCCTCCGGCGCCCTCATCCACCCGTGGACGCCGTAGGCCCCACCGAGCAGGACCATCACCATAACAGCGACAAGTGTCCGGCGGCTCATGGCTTCACGCTCGGCGGCTCGTACTCCGCGGCTCCGAGTCGCAGGATCACCACGTCGACCCTGCGATTCCGGGCCCTTCCCTCGGCATCGTCATTGCTCGCCACCGGGCGGTACTCGCCGTAACCGGACGCCGACAGCCGCTCCGGGTTGATCGTGCTGTTCGCCAGCAGGTACTGAAGCACGTTGGTGGCCCTGGCCCCGGACAGCTCCCAGTTGCTAGGAAACCTGGCCGTGTTGATGGGAAGATCACACGTGTGTCCCTCGATCCGAAGCAGGTTCGGGATCTCGCCGAGCACCGGTAGGATCGAGTCAAGGATCACCGCTGCACTGAGAAGAATCTCGGCCTGGCCCCGGGCAAACAGGACCTGGTCAGCGAACCTGAGGACAAGGCCCCGCTCGGTGAGACTTAGATCGACCTCCTCGTGGATACCCGCCTCCTCCAGGGATGCCTGGATCTGCGTTCGGACCGACAACAGCTGGTAGGCCTGGAGGGACTGGAGGTGCTGTCGATGCTGCCGGTCCGGGATTCCCCCCATCTCAACGTCGGGTTCGGCGACCATGGTGCGACCGCCCGTGAGAATACCCAGGGCCTGCTGCAACGAGAGGATCGTGCGCTCAAACCGCTCGATGTCCACCGTCGAAAAGGAAAGGAGCAGAACGAAGAAGGCCAGCAACAGTGTCACCATGTCAGAGTAGGTGACCAGCCACAGATCTGCCGATCCTTCGCCCTGTTTTGCGTGCGCCCTCCGGGTCCTAGTCATCGGATGCCACGTCACTCCTCTCCGCTGCCCCTGCTGTGCGCTCCCTCTCTGCCCGCTCCGTGTCCTCACCATCTGCTGAACTGGCCTCGACGAAAGCGCTGAGCAGGCTGGCAATCATGCGAGGATTCTTGCCCTCCTGGATCGCCGTTATGCCCGTGATCATCATCTCCTTCACCTGCTGCTCTTCCTCGTTGATCTCTTTCAACTTCCGTGCCATGGGCCCGAAGAAGAGATTGGCAAAAAGGGAGCCGTAGAAGGTGGTGATCAGGGCCACCGCCATGCCGAGGCCGATTCCATCAGGATCCGACAGGTTCATCAACATGTGGATCAACCCGATCAGGGTGCCGATCATGCCGAAGGCCGGGGAACTGGCAGCCGCGGTGTCAAAGAGTCCCGCGCCGCTTTCCCCCTTGAGTCCGTCCGAGTAGCTCTGGTTTTGCAGGACATCCCGCAGGTCCTCGGCCGGCGTGGCGTCGACCAGGAGTTGGACCGCCTCGTGCAGGAAGGGGTCTTCGATCTCCTTGAGATCGTCCTCCATGGCCAGCAGTCCCTCCCGTCGCGCCCTTCCAGCGAGGTGTACCAGCCGATCACGGGTCTCCTCCCGGGCAGCGCCCTTGCCCTTGAAGACCAGGAGGACAAGGCCCGGGATGCGCTTCACCTGGGACGCTCCGTGGGATACAGCAACGGCCGCAACGGTTCCACCCAGGACAATCGCCAGGGCTGAAGGATCCCAGTAGGTTCCGACAGCCCCCCGGGAGGCAATGGCCCAGAACAGTAGCATGAGCCCAGAAAGCAACCCCAGGATCGCAGTAATCTCCACGTCTACACCCCTATCCCATGACCCGTTGGCTGACCTGGCGCCTGTAGCGCATGACCCTGAACGTGACCTCGTCAATGGATTCTGACACCATGAGCTTCTTCCCCGTGTAGAGGGTGATGAGCGTGTCCGGGGTCGATTCGATGGACTCGATCAGCTCTGCATTCAGATGAACGACCGTCCCATTTAGCCGCGTTACCATGATCATCTGCTCACCCTCCTATCCAGGTCGATGACCCTACCGCTTCAGATTGACCAGTTCCTGCAGCATCTCGTCCGAGGTCGTGATGATCCTCGAGTTGGCCTGGAATCCCCTCTGCGTGATGATCATCTCGGCGAACTGTTCGGACAGGTCCACGTTCGACATCTCGAGGGAACCCGGAGCGACGGTGCCCCGCGAGGCGGTGCCGGGAGGGCCGACCTGCCTGAGCCCGGAGTTGTTAGATTCCCGGTAGATGTTGCCGCCCTCGCGGATCAGGCCGCCAGGATTGGAAAAGGCCGCCAGGCCAACCTGGGCAAGGGTCTGGGTCCGCCCGTTGGAGTAAACGCCGGTGATCTCCCCCGACGAGTCGACGGTGAAGCTCTCCAGGGTGCCCATGGGATGACCGTCCCGCTTTACTGCAGAAGCCGTCGTGGATCCGTAGAACTGGGTGATCTGGGAGAAGTCCAGGTCCAGTTCGATGTCGCTGGCCTCGCTGAACTGCAGGGTCACATTCCCCAGGGCGCCGGCCTCCTCGGCAATCCCATCGGCGTCAAACGTGATGACGCCCGTACCCCCTACGACCCCGTCGATGCCCCCGGAGTCTGCCGTCACCTCCCAGGCCCACTCATTGTCATCGGTCTTGGTGAAGTTCATCTGTATCGTGTGTCGATGCCCCATCGAGTCAAATACCTCTACCGGGGTCGTCCACTCGTAGCCCACCTCCGAAGAGGAGTTGACGTTGTTCCGATAGACCACGACCGTGCTCGCCCTGGCGCCGATGGTCTCTCCCAGGGGAATGCGGATGTTCTCCAGGTTGGTCGCATCGGCCCGGGGGAGCACACCCGCATCGGCGGCCCAGCCCAGCACCCGGGCTCCCGACGGATCCACAAGGAACCCATCGGCATCGGGCTGAAAGGCCCCGGCCCGCGTGTACAGGATCTGATCGCCGTTCTGCAGGATGAAAAAGCCCTGCCCCTCAATAGCCATATCGGTCTCTCCACCCGTGCTTTGCAGGTTGCCCTGCCCCTGTATGATGTCAATCGAGGAAATCATGGTCCCGAGGCCGATCTGCTGGGCACTGGTTCCGCCCCGCT
>SKXF01000397.1 GCA_007128555.1 Clostridia bacterium
GCTGCGGGCGTAGAAGTGTTCCGTGTCCGTCCGTATGGGACTGAAGGCGTTCGTCTCGTGGCTGATGTGTCCGATGATGAATCGTCTCGAGCTCACAGCCTTCCGCTTCCGTCCCCGCGCCGGAGAACCCGGCCGGCCTTCGTACCCAGGTGCTCGCCACCGCGCACGGTCTCACACCCGTTGACAAAGACCCCCTCGACCCCGACCGTGTACTGGAAGGGATCGTTATAGGTGGCGCAATCGCCCACGGCGTCGGCATCGAAAATCACCAGGTCTGCCTTCATCCCCGGACGCAGGATTCCCCGGTCCACCAGGCCCAGCTTCTGCGCCGGCATGGAGGTCATCTTCATCACCGCCTCGGAGAGACTCAAGGTCTTCCTGTCCCGGACATAGTGCCCCAGGACCCGGGAGAACGTCCCGAAAGCGCGGGGATGGGGCTTGCCCCGGGCCAGGGGTCCCTCCGTCGCAACGGCACTGGAATCCGAACCGATCATCACAGCAGGATGGGCCATGATCCGCTCAAGGTCCTCGTCACCGATGGTGAAATAGACCACCCCGACCCGCCCCTCGCACTCCATGAGGATGTCAAAGGCGGCATCGAACTCATCGACTCCCCGCTCCCGGGCGATATCCGCTACCGAACGCCCCTCCAACGTCTCGTGAGGGCACTGGGTGATCAGGGTGTTTTCCCAGCCCACGCCCTTGTGCAGGCTGGTCCAGCCTTCCATGTCGCAGAGAATGTCCTCCCTGATCCTCTCCCGGACCGCCTCATCCGCGAGTCTCTTCTGCAGCTCACCTGCCCCACCCACGTGGGCCCAGGCCGGCAGGTAGGCGCCCAGTCCCGTCGCCGACGCGTTATAGGGGTACTGGTCCGCGGTCACGTCGATGCCCTCCTCGCGGGCCTCGTCAATCAGCTCCAGGGCCTGGACACTCGCCCCCCACATGTGGCGGCCCATGGCCTTGAGGTGAGAAATCTGCACCGGGACCCCGGCTCTGCGGCCGATCTCCACGGCTTCCCGAAGTGCTGGCATCAGGGTGTCGTTCTCCCCGCGAATGTGGGTCGCATACAGCCCCCCATACTCGGCAATCACCGCGGCCATCTCTGCGATCTCATCGACGTCCGCGTAGCTGCCAGGCACGTAGATCAGGCCCGTACTGAGACCGAAGGCCCCATCTTCCATACCCTCTCGCACCATGGCCCGCATCCGGTCGAGCTCCTCCGACGTGGGCTTCCTGTCTGCAAACCCCATCACGGATCCCCGCACCGTCCCCTGTCCCACCAGGGGTACCACGTTCACACTGACCCCTCGCTCCTGAAGCAGACCAAGGTACTCATCAAGGGATCTCCACTCCCACTCGACCGGGGCGTCATCGCCACCGAAGCGGGCTTTCATGTACTCCACCGCCTCGTCCGTCACCGGTGCCAGCGAGGTCCCACAGTTGCCGATGACGTTCGTGGTCACCCCCTGGCGCAGGTGAGAGTGTCCCTCGCCGGCCACCAGGAGCGGCGTGTCCGAATGGGTGTGTATGTCGATGAAACCCGGTGCAACGCATCGTCCGGCAGCGTCGATCTCGAGTTCGGCTTCCGCTTCTGACAGATCCCCCATCGCCTCAACCCTGTCGTCGTTGATACCGATGTCCGCGGTGAAACCGGGTCCCCCGGTTCCGTCGTACACCCTGCCGTTTCTAATCAAGACACTAAACATCTCTCTCACTCCCTCAGAGGATCTTCTCCGGATTCAAAATGCCTGCAGGATCAAAAATACCCTTGATCTGCCCCATGAGCTCCATCTGCCGGGGGTCGGTGTATTCGGCGAGATAGGCCCGCTTTGAGTGGCCGATCCCGTGCTCCCCGCTCACCATGCCATCCAGCTGGTTCGCCTTGCGGTAAAGAAGATCCATCCCCCGGTCCACCCGTTCCCTCCACTGCCCCTCATCAAGGTCGTCGCGGATCAGGTTGATGTGCATATTGCCGTCACCGGCGTGGCCGAAGGTCTCGATCCGCAGCCCGACCTCTTCGCCCACCTCATCGGCGTAATGGACCATCTCCGCAATCTCAGCCCGGGGAACCACGATATCGCACTCATCGATCTCATTGTCGCCCTTGATCGCCTCGAGGAAGGCACCACGGGCATTCCACAGGGCGTCCTGTCGCTCGTCGGTGTCCGCAATGAAAGCGTCAATCGCGCCGCTTTCGAGGCAGACCCTCCCTGCGGCGTCAACCTGGGCCTCCAGCTCCTCGGACGAAGATCCATCGAAACGGAGGAGAAGGTAGGCCGGGGCGCTCTGATCGGGAAAGGGCCTGCCCAGGTACCGCTCAGAGGCCTCGATCACCCCGCGCCGAAGAAACTCGATGGCCTGGGGCGTGATCCCCGCCCCGGCAAAGCGGGGAACGGTCGCGATGGCATCATCGAGGGACTCAAAGGGAACCAACAGCGAGGCCAGCATGGGCGGCCGCGGGAGGAGACGCACCGTGATCTCGGTGACCACCCCCAGGGTTCCCTCGCTACCAATGACCAGTTGCATCAGGTTGTAACCGGTCGAGTTCTTCGCCACCCGGCCCCCCATCATCAGCACCTCGCCGCTTGCCAGGACGAGTTCGAGGCCCCGGATGTGATCCCGGGTCACCCCGTATTTCACCGCGCGCATGCCACCTGCGTTGGTGTTCACGTTCCCTCCGATGCTGCCGCTCTTCTCCCCCGGATCGGGGGCGTAGAACAGGCCCTGGGCCTCGACGGTCTCCGCCAGTTCCAGCAGGGTGACCCCCGGCTGGACCCGCGCCAACAGGTTCTCGTGGTCAACTTCCAGGATCCGGTTCATCCTGGTCAGGTCAAGGAGCAGCCCGCCGCAGGTGGGGACGGCCCCACCCATCAGCCCCGTCCCTGAACCCCGGGGCGTGACGGGAATCTGCCTGCAGCAGCAGTACTCCAGGATCCGGGCCACCTCGGCCGTCGATCCCGGCCGGGCCACCACCTCGGGCCAGGCCCTCACCGGCGCCATCTCATCGTGAGTGTACTCCTCGGGAACGGCATCGGCGCTGAGCACATTTCGGTCGCCGACCATCCCGCGAAAAATCTCAAGATCCTTATCCTCTACGGGTGCGAAGGGCATACGGACTCTCTCCCCTCTCGATGGACTCCAGCAGGGCGGGCACGACCTCGTACAGGTCCCCCACCACCGCCAGGTGGGCCGCGTCAAAGATGGGCGCATCAGCATCGGCGTTGATGGCGATGATCCAATCGCTGGCTCGCATGCCTGCCGTGTGCTGAATGGCACCGCTGATCCCACAGGCGATGTAGAGCCTGGCCCGGACCGTCCGCCCACTGAGGCCGACCTGGCGGGTGCTGGGCAGCCAGCCGGCCTCGACCAGGGGTCGGGTGCACCCGACCATCCCGCCCAGGGCCCCCGCGAGTTCCTCCAGCATCTCGAGGTCCTCTTTTCGCCGGATCCCCCGGCCCGCTGCCACCACCACCTCGGCATCGGCGATGGTCGACCCCCCCGGAGCCGGACGCATCTCGAGCACCCGCGATCGGTATGATGCGGGCTCGAAGGTAACCTCAATGACCTCGCCCGCAGGCCACTCCACCCTCTCAGCCGGGGGCATCACCGAGGGCCGGACCGTCGCCATCTGGGGGCGGCCCACCGGGGTCGCGATCGTCGCCATGACGTCTCCCCCGAAAGCGGGACGGGTCTGAAGTAGCCTGCCCTCCCCGTCAAGATCGAGACTCGTGCAGTCTGCCGTCAGCCCCGTCCTGAGCCTCGTCGCCAGGGTTGGGGCCAGGCTACGGCCCATCGGTGTGCCGGCCATGAGCGCAACCGCCGGTCTCAGCCTCTTCACCGCATCCTCGAGGGCATCAGCGTACGGTTCGATGCGAAAATGCTCCAGCTCGGGATGATCATACATCTGCACCGTGTCGACCCCGTATTGTAAAAGGACCTCAGCGGCATCCCGACAGCCCGAGCCCAGGACCACCGCGTGCAGCTCAAAGCCAGCAAGGTCCGCCAGCCGACGGCCCTCGCCCACCAGTTCGGCGGACACGGGCTGGAGAAGACCGCCCCTCAACTCTGCCACCACCAGGACCCCCGAATGCCCCGGCACCGCCGTGGACACCTTCTCCTCCAGGTGAATCGCCCCGGTCGGACACTCCCGCGCACAGATCGGGCATGCCCGGCAGCTCTCGGTGAAAACCGCCACGCCATCGGTCACGGCAATCCCCCGGAAGGGACACGCATCGACGCAACGGCCACAGCCGTCACAGCGCTCCGAATCCACGCTCAATCCGCTCATAGAAACCTCAGCTCCTTCAACCGGCCGCCGAGCCTCTGGCCCAGCTCTCGCCCCTCACCCGTCCACGTCTCCCGCGTCCCCTGCGCCTCCGGCGGGAACAGCCGCTCCACCCGGGTGGGAGAACCCTGCAGCCCGAAACGGTCGCCCTGCCCATCGTCCTGCAGGTCCGTCCGATCGTACACCGCGATCGCCTGGTCCTCCGTGGCGAGCCGCCGGCGAAGGGAAGGCAGGCGCGGCTGGTTGACATCCCGGGTCACCGTCAACAGGCAGGGAAGATCCAGTTCCAGCACCACCTCGTCCCCGGCCAGGTCCACGACCACACGCACCCGCCGATCGTCCACATCCAACAGCTCGCGAACGTAGGAGGCGCAGGGAATCCCGAGGAACTCGGCCAGTCCCGGACCCACCTGGGCGGTGTCTCCGTCGGTGGTCTGCATTCCCGCCAGCACCAGGTCAAAGGGCATCCGGGACAGGGCGCGCGACAGGGTGTAGGCCGTGGCCAGGGTGTCCGAGCCGGCAAAGGCGGCGTCCGACAGCAGCACGCCCCGGTCTGCTCCCATCCAGAGGGCCTCTCGCACCGCCGTCTCCGCCTGGGGCGGTCCCATGCTCACAGCCGTCACCGTTCCCCCCAGCTGTTCCCGGAGCTCCAGGGCGGCCTCGAGGGCATGCAAATCATAGGGGTTGGTCTGGGAGGCAACGCCTCCACGGACCAGGTTTCCGGTCTCAGGGTCCACCTCCACCTCTCCCGTGCGAGGCACCTGCTTGATACACACCACGAAATCTATTGTCATCACCATCCTTGATCTACTGCAATCGATCCACTCTCTAGGATTTCTTTGACGCCCTCCCGCTTCCTTCTTGATCTTCAGATCCATCCTTGACCCGGCCTGATGCGAGCGGTATCATCAGTTCGAAACGTATCGAGGAGGCTTGCAACTATGAACCCCAGGGGATCCGGAAAAGATCCTTCTCACTATTTCTGTACGGCCGCCCGCGACTACGACGACTGGTACCGCACGCCCCGCGGGGCTTTCATTGACCGCATTGAGACCGAGCTGGCCTTCGGCCTCCTTCCACCCCGAAGAGGGTGGAAGGTGCTCGACGCCGGGTGCGGCACGGGTAACTTCAGCTTCAAACTGGCAGAGCAGGGCTCTGCCGTCACCGGGGTCGATGTATCGCCACACATGCTGCTTCGTGCCCTCGACCGGGCCAGGGACCAGGACCTCCCCCTCCGATTCTGCCAGATGGACATCTGCGACCTGGAATTTGCCGACGCCACCTTCGACGCCATCTACTCCATGGCTGCCTTCGAGTTCATCGAAGACCGACGGGCCGCCATCGGGGAGCTGTGGAGAGTGCTCAAACCGGGAGGGAAGCTCATCGTCGGCACCATTGCCGACGACAGCGCCTGGGGACACCTGTACCGAAGAACGGCAGCGTCGGACCCCTCTTCGGTCTTCAACAACGCTGATTTTACCACGTTGGCCGAGATGAAGCGCATCCAGGCGGACCAGGTGACGGCCAGCGGTGAGTGTCTCTTCATCCCCCCGGAGGCCCCCGAGCACGCATTCAACCCGGACCACGAACAGAAGCGGGCCGGAAGGGGTCACCGCGGCGGCTTCTTCTGCGTCGTCTGGGAGAAACCCCCCATCGTGAAGAACCTGGCCTGCCAGCTCTCCCTCTACCCCCTTGCGGGCGCTGAATCGACGGCAGGCACCGTTGAGGAGGTGGTCGGGGACATCCTGAGGGATCACCCCGAGGCAGAGGTCAACGCCATGGCGACGCTCCTCACCTCCGACCCCGAGAGCATCGCCCAGCTTCTCGCTGGGATCAGCCGCACGCTCATCGACCAGGATCTGCCCTTCAGCCTGGTGTGCACGCTATCCAACTGCTGTGGGCTCCCCCGGGAGCAGCGTCATGGCAGATGAGCCGATGAGGGCAGTGGTCATTGCTGCAGGAGGGGCCCAGCCCACCTCCGACCGTCACCGCTACATCCTCGATATGGTGCAGGGGAGCCATCTTCTCGTGGCAGTCAATGGGGGTTCGGACGTGGCGATGCACCTGGGCCTGCAGCCCGACATGATCATCGGGGACCTGGACTCCATGGGTGCAGAGGCCCGGGGGCACTTCCTCCGCCCCGGCGGGCCCGAGGTGCGGAGCTTTCCCTCCCGAAAGGACAGGACGGACACCCAGCTGGCCCTGGAGCATCTCATGTCACGGACCCCCCGGCCCGACGCGATTACCGTGTGCGGCGCCTTTGGCGACCGCCTGGACCACGGCCTGGCCCTGGTCCTGTACTCGGCATCGCTGCAGGTGGCCTCGCGAAAGCCGGCATCCGTCATCCTGACCGACGGACGCCAGCGCGCGTTCAGCGTGACAGCGAGCACCGTCGTGGCCGGAGAGCCCGGGGACACGGTGTCCCTGATCCCCCTGACCCCAAGGGTGACCGACGTGCACCTCGAGGGCTTCTGCTATCCCCTGGCCGGGCAGACACTCCGGTGGGGGACGACGCTGGGGATCAGCAACGTCCTGGCGACGGGCAGGGCCCGGGTCGAGATCCGCGGCGAGGGTGTTCTCCTGGCCGTTCACACTCCAAGGGGCATGTAGAGGGGTTTTCCTCCGTCCGTCCACACCTGGGTGCAGATCCCCGCCCGGAATGCCGACGCCGCCGCTTCCGCCAGTCCCTGGCCGAGGGACTGTGTCGCGTGGGAGTCGCTGCCCAGCGTGACCTGGCTTCCCCCCGCGGCCCGGTACTCCCGCAGGATCCCGACCGACTGGTAGGGCTTTCCGGGGGGTTGGCGGACACCCGATCCGTTCACCTCGAGCATCCATCCCCCCTGCACCACGGCCCTGAGGATCTTCTGCACCCTGGGCCAGAGGACCGACCCGGGCTCCAATCCCCCCACCCGCTCCCCCTCGGACGTTCGCAGGAGCGGTCCAAAGC
>SKXF01000169.1 GCA_007128555.1 Clostridia bacterium
AAGCCAGAAGCAATCCCGAGAACCGCACCGAGACCCGAAAAAATCATCCGCTGCCCCGTCAGCGCGTCCAACCATCCACCGAGACGAAAGCCCAGGTAAATGGCCACCACGAGGACCAGCCCCAGCTGGATAATCAACCCTGAAAATGCAACCGCCTGACGCAGTATTGTCATAACTCAACCTCGTGCTCATTTTACCGCACCCGAAGAAGGGTAGCAAGACACTTCGGGTGCAATACTTGATGGGCGAACGCAGCCGGTTTATGGCAACGAGACCCTGTCGAAGGAGCCACGGGATAGATCCAGGAACAGGACCCCATCACTGATAGGGTCGCCAACCCCCGCGATGATCTTCAGAAGCTCCTGGCACTGGAGGGCAGCTACAGCTGCTACCGTTGTGGGGAGATTCCCGAGAAACTGCTCAACACCGTGACGATCCGCCCCACAAGGAGGTCCATACAGGCGCTCCAGGCCCTCTCCCTCTGCAGGGATCACCATGACCTGCCCCATCGTCCCAGCCACGGCCCCGTGCACCAGGGGTATCCCCAGGGACCTACATGTCTTCTGCAGGAGGAACCGGTCCGGAACGTTGTCGAGGCAATCCACCACCACCTGCGATGGCCCCAGTAAACTCCGGGCATTGGTCTGATCCAGGACGCAGCGGTGATGACAGATCTCAACCGCCCCGTTGATCTGCCCGATCCGCTCTCTGCACACATCGGCCTTCGCCTGTCCCATGTTCTGCTCCGTGCAATGGATCTGGCGGTTCAGATTGGACGCATCGTAGACGTCTGCATCCACCAGGATCAATTTGCCCACCCCGACCCGGGCCAGCAGCTCGGACACAACGCCCCCAAGCCCCCCGAGGCCTACCACCGAGACCACAGACTCCAACAGGGCCACCTGGCCATCGATGCCCAGGGTTCCGATGCTTCGCTGGTAACGTCGCGGAATCACGCCATTTCGCAGGGCAGCGATCTCCACCTCTCTTCGGGAGATCGACAGATCGACCGCCAGGGCATCCGTCTCGGCGATACCCAGAACCCACAGGCTCTCACCATCGGGTCCCTCAACCCTCTCTGCTAACCCTACAATCTCCGCCATCGTATCGGACATCGCTCTTCCTTCCTTTCACCTTCGGGCTCGAAGTTGCAAGGAGACCCGCAAGAAAAAGACCGCACCCGGGACCTACGAGGGCCTGTCCACCAGAGCCGTCGCCCATCATCCTCCTGCCACGAGGGGGAACAGGTCCACCCGGTCGCCCGGGCTGAGCCTGTCATCGGGATTAGCCCGGCGGTGGTTCACAAAAATCACGGGGGCCTCCCCAGGGGGAATCTCCATGCGCTGGCACAGGGATCGGATGGTCTCCCCCGGGACAATCTCAACCTGCAGGGGCCTCACCCCATCCCCGGGATGATACGTCCGCAGGGACGCGTAGAGCCGAATCTGCACCTCGTCCATGTCACCACCCTCATTCAGAAGATCGGTGGGCGATCGACCGACCCGCCCACGACCTTCATCGCATCGCGACTGATCATGTCTGCTTCAAACTCGGATCACCCGCGGAGGCCAATCGCTGGATCTTTGAGCGTTCCTCGGTCCGCATTCATCACCAACCAGATCCCGGTGACCCTATCCTTCTCGAATCCGCAACGATGATAGAGCCGAAGGGCTCCCCTGTTGCTGCTCATGACACCCAGTTTAACCTCGCGGGAGCCCGAAGCATACAGGGATCTCGTCAGCCTGGTCAGCAGGCTCCATCCGATCCCCTGGCCCTGGAAATCCGGATCCACACCGATGGCCTCAATCCAGCCCACCTCTGTCCCCTCCATAAGCTGGTATACCCCCACTGGTTCTCCCCGTCGGACGCACAGCCCAGCTGTGACCTGGCTGTTGAGCATTTCCCCCAGATCCTTCTCACTGAGGGAGCCTCCGTTCGGCACCCAGGCGAGGGTCCGATTGTATATTCTTCGGAACTCGTCACCGTTGATGGGGTTGAGTCGCACCAGCTCAACGTCAACCCCCGGGTCACGATCGGGGGCATCCCGCCTGTGGCATAGTATCATCGCCATGTGGGAATCGCAAAAACCCTGCTCCTCGAGGAGGGGCAGCAGGTATTCGCCCGTGGGTGGTATGCCCAGTGAAACCCTGTTCACCTCATAGGGAAGAAGATGGGCCAGGGCTCGCGTCAGCAGCCTGGGGAAATCCTCCAGCCGCTCCCTGGCAATGTAGGCACCGGTTATAAACGCCTCTCCCCTCTCGGGGATCTCGCGGGTGATGACCCCGAGGGAACCGACGACCTGGCCATTCGCCCACAGCGAAAAATGGCCCCTGCCATAATCGTAGACCTCGCCGCCATATTTCTCGACCATCTCAGCAAAGCCATCAACATGCATCTCGTGTCCCAGGCTGGACAGGTGCATCCAGAGTTGCTGCCGCTCCTCACCCGTTAAGGCCTCAAACACCCTGATCAATGGCAACCCTCCCGCTGTGTTCATCTCCAGGATTGTCCTGCATAACCACAACACTCGTTACCTGGGCTTCACCACCAGTACGCCGGTCGCCACAACCTCAGGAACGGAGCCTGACAGGGACACAGACCAGAAGTACTCGCCGGGGGGAAGGGGCCGATCCCTGTAAAGGAAGACGAGCACCCAATAGCTATCGGTTCGAGTGCCCATGTCCTGGAAGGAGAAGTAACGCTTTGGCGAATTCACCTCGCGGCCATCGATCCGGAACTCCATCTGCAGGTCATAGAGGGTCTCCTCGAGGGCGTCGCGGGACCCACTTCCCCACCCAAATCCCCATGTCACGGAAGAACCAGCGGGCACCTCCACATACGCAGAACCCGCCCAGGCCTGGTCCCAGAGCCATATGTGATCCGGTTCGGTCAGAAACGTCTCGCTGGCATGGAGCGGATGAACTCCGTCGGCGCCCGGGTTAATGTAGGCCATTGCCAGCAACAGACCCAACATGACCAATCCATTGGTGACAACACGTCGTTGCATGATGCACACTCCCTCTTCTGTGCTATGCATCCTTTCTGCAAGCCATGCGCAATGCCCTCCCTGTGGGTCAAATGCACGGGCCAACCGGTCATGCAGGATTGCCCCTTCCCGGTGACGAATCATGAAACAACGTCACTGAGAGGGGGAAACCTCTTGAGCTGCGACGATCCCCTGATGCGATTTGGGATCACCATGGAGCGGAGCCTATTGCAGCGATTGGACCGGGTGATCGAAGAGAAGGGATATTCCTCCCGTTCCGATTTTCTGCGCCGCCTGGCCCGGGTAGCCGCAGTGGAAGCGGAGTTTGAAGGCCAGGAGACCGAGATGGTCGGAACCCTCACCCTCCTGTATCAGCATGAACAGGTGAACCTGGGACACGCCCTCACCAGCATCGAACACGGGCACCTGGGAGTCGTCACCGCCAGCCTCCACGTACACCTGGACGCAGGAGATTGCCTGGAGGTCCTGGTGCTGCAGGGACATTCTTCTCACATAAGAGAAATCGCGAACCAGATTGGGTCAATGCGGGGCGTGAAACTCGCTGAGCTGTCCCTTGCGGCCGCCTCAAAGGGTTGACGCCATGAACCGTCAACCTGTTCTGTGTGCTGCGGAGTTCCACGGTGCAAACTTTAATGTGAAGGGGAAGTGTCACGTGCTTGTTGAAAGAGCCGGGGCCTGTTCGGCCGACGAGACCCATGCCCCCAGTTCGCTGCGGGGGCTGCGATAACCCATGAGGAGGCGCACCAACCTTGAAACATGATGATCGATCTTTTTTCGACACCAGGGCTGAAACATGGGATGAGGACAACCCCGTGCCAGGGGACAAGCTCGATCGTCTCCTGGATCTCTGCGAAATCCATCCAGGACAGGACATTCTCGACGTGGGTACTGGCACAGGAAGACTTGTTCCCCTGCTGCTTGAACGGGTCGGCCCGGAGGGAAGCGTCTCGGGCCTGGACCCCTCCCGCGGTATGCTGTCAGTGGCCCGGAAACGTTATGACTCACCCAACCTCCGCTTCGTCCGGGCGCCCGCAGAGTCGATCCCCTTCGAAGACCACTCCTTCGACCTCGCCCTATGTTACTCGGTGTTTCCTCATTTCGGGGACCCGAATGAAGCAATCGCCGAGATGGTGAGGATCCTGAGACCCTCCGGACACCTGGTGATCGCCCACACCGAAGGCCGGGAGGCGATCAACGCCCGGCATCGATCCGCCGGCAGGCATGTCGCCAATGATATACTGCCACCCGCTGACGACGTATCGCGATTGCTGACCAGGCAGCCACTGAGGGTCAACAGGAGCCTGGATCGCCCCGACGTCTTCTTCGTATCGGCCATCAAAAGCCCTTAGCGGGGCTCCTGAGAGGACCCCTACGCCTGACGTCACCCCTCTCTGAATCACAGAAAGATTCGGCCTCAGCCAACTATTTAGGCAGGATTACCATGCTCCTGTATCGAATATCGAATACAGATGATATCCACCAGCCACTGATCATATCAATAACCCGAGACCTATTGTCGCGTTCCGCGTGGGGGGACATGCCGTCCGTATGGTTGGAAGCATGTAGATGTGCCAATTCGAAGGGAGGAAGACGGATGGATGCAGAAAGCAGTGCTGCCATCGAAGTACCCTACACCGTTCAGGAGATGGACTCCGAAAACCGTGCAACGATCGAACAGGATCACATCGAGTTTGTGGAGCAGAAGAGGCTCGGCCTCAGTCGCTTCATCATACAGATCAAGGATATCATCGCCTGCGACATCATCCCCGGTGAGAAAGGCGACGAGATCCGTGTCCAGCGGCGAATAGGAAACGCCATGAGGCTCGGACCGGTCGATCCGGAATCCGCCAGGGCAGTCGCTACGCTGATCGACAAATTGCGCGGGTAATGAGGGCTCAGCATGAACCCGGGTGATCATCACCCGGGTTCATCGCACCACCTCACACCCAGGTGCCCCTCCCCTGGTGACGCCGACCTGGACATCACAGGTCTGAGTCCTCCGCGATGTCCCTGATCGCCCTGAGCCTTTCTTGCAGTTCGCTGACGCGCCTCATGCATGCATCGTATTTCTCCCTCGGCACCGTGTCATCATCACCATCCGGGTCATCGGGACGTGCCGTGGCCATCAATGGCCCTATATAAAGGCGAACGATATCTCGGCCGTAATCAGGATCGGGAGCCCAATGCCCACCCATTTCCTCCACGTGGCCGATCGTCCCCGCCCAGGGTAGACTCGTGACCAGGTGGTACCGCGGATGGGGTTCACCCAGGGGTTCGACGCCGACGTAGGCAGCGAGGTGGTTGTAGTGGGCGCGAACTCCCTCCCCGGGAGTGTCAAAACTCTGGTGATCCTCGGGACGATCACCTGCGGCGTCCGCCGTCTTGATGCCGGCCCAGTTGTTCTGCTCAGGCCGCACAACACCACCATAATGCCCGAAACCCGTCTCCCGGGCACTCTGGGCGTACGCGATCTCAGGCCGGATTCCGATCCTGGTCCCCAGCAACCAGTACTCATCAGCAATATCGATGAACCTGTCATGGGCACCGTTCTCCCGCGCCCACCTGGACGCCTGAAGGGCGGACAACTCGGGTGGCCCGACGATGGGCGTAACCTTCCGCACACCAAAATAGTCACCTACAGCGGCAGCGATCGCCTCAGCTTGCAACTGCAGAAAAGACTCTTCAAACAGCAGATCGGCATCCTCGGCATTACTGAGAAATCCACGCTCCAATATCACCGCCGGCATCTGCGTCCTGCGGATCACTCCGTAGTAATCCGCATCGCCCGAGCTGTTCCACCGGGACCATACTCCCCGGTCACCTCTCGGCCAGGGATCCCGTCCCGTCGTTTCCGTCAGGCGATCGACCAGGAACCGGGCTAGCCGATGGGAACCCTGCCCTGGACTGGAAAAAACAGAGTGAATGGCATGATGGCCCCTGGCAGCAGGATTGGGGGCCCAATCGGCGTGCAGGCTGATAAAGATGTCAGCATTCCAACGATTCGCCAGGTTGGCTCGTTCCGGCAGGCTCAGATCCTCATCATCGCTCCGGGTCAACAACACCCTGGCGTCCATCTCCTCCAGTTCCTTTCTCAGAAGGAGAGCACATCTCAGGTTGCTCTCCTTTTCGTATCTGTCACCAGCAGATCTGGCTCCGGTGTCCCGGCCGCCATGCCCTGGATCCAGACAGACCCTCATAATCATACCCCCCATCGCATCAGCACGATCTTCCCTGCCTACGGATCGCGTGCCTTCTGCAAGGCCCCTGGCCGGTGGAACACGAGATCGTGGTCACATAACTATGTTACTCGTCATACCTGTCGCTGGTTCCACACCCTGCCGCCCCCAGGCACCGAGTGTTGCATAAGCAGAAACATCTCCGTCTTGATTCTGCTGCAATCACCCCCAGTCGTTTGTGTGCCCGAAGAAAACCAGTTTGCCCTCAGTGCAGGAAAAGCCCAGGCGATGCCCAATATGTGTTGAAAGGCAATAGACCAGATACGACGATCAGGCCAAATCTGCCCGGGGCCTTCGTTAACACAGGCCCATGATCCTGAAGTTCCGGTTCAACTCTTGGAAGGAGTGAGCGTTGATGCAACAAGACCCGTACTATGACTTGGTCTCGAAGAGAGTACAGCGCAACTGGCAGACCGAGGGATACGGTGCATGGCGAAAGGTCTCCAATCCCGAAGCGGTTCCCCTCAACTTTGGTTTCCCCTACCCCACATCGTATCCCTTCGAGGAGCTGGCATCTGCCTGTGCTGCGGTCATGAAAGAGGACGGCGCCGATGCCCTGAAATACGGAGGTGGCCCCCTGGCTGCAAAGATGGACCGCATGATCGCCGATCGCTGTAAAGAGCGGGGCATGGACGTCGGGGATGACGAACTGTTGATCACCAGTGGTTCTGCCCAGGCTATCAGCCTCGCCGCTGAACTGTTCCTCAACGAGGGTGACTCCATGCTCGTCGAAGGACCCACTTTCATGGGAGCGCTGAAATCCTTCCAGGAGCATCCCGTCGATATCTACGCCATCGAAGGCGATGACGACGGGGTCAAGACCGATGATATGGAACACCGGCTGCAAAAGCTGTCCTCTGGGGGAAGGGGCCCGAAGTTCTTCTACTCCATCCCCAACTTCAACAACCCCGCGGGCTTCA
>SKXF01000015.1 GCA_007128555.1 Clostridia bacterium
AATCCGCCGGTGAAAGTCCCCCGCGTAAGATCGCGCAACCACGAACTCGGCTACCACTCAATGATGCCTCCCTCGGCCCCTGGCACATGTTCTCCCGGAGCGAGGGGCTGCTCTCTCTCCGGGAGAACGTACCACGTGGCGACAGACTATTCGATAATCCGGTGATGTCCCTTGAGGGGCGACAGCCGAACGGCTCCGCCCTTGGTGACCACGTAGTTGTCGGAGATCAAAAATGCCAGGTCACCCTCCAGCAGGGTCGCCGGGTGATACGAGAGGACCATGTTCTCCCTCAATTCAGCCTCCGGCGGCAGGGGAGCCCGCAGGTCAACCTCGTCGGTGCCGATGGTGTGGCAGTGACGGGTGTGGTTACCAATGACCTTGTATCCTGCCTCGGTGAAGACGCGGTCTGATACTTCACCGACGATGCCCTTGTGGGCACCGGGAACGGCTGCCTTCGCAGATTCCATGATGGCCCGTTCCGTGGTATCCAGCCTGCGCTTTGCATCCGCCGGCAGATCGCCGAAGGAGAAAACACTCGTCATCTCGCACCAGTAGCCGTAAGGACCCGCATAGACCAGCTCGAACAGGATGACATCGTCCTTCTGAAGCTTCCTGTCAAGGGGCGTGGGAATGGTATAGGGTCTCTGGTCCAGCGAGTATTTCTGCCGGCCCCAGTATCCACCCTGGCCCTTGATGTGCGCCTCGGCCATCGCTGCCACTTCCCAGGCCCGGACGCCCGGCCTGAGGTTTTCCTCGTAGATGTCGAAGGCCTCGGCCATGATGCGCCCCAGGTTATCCATGACGGCAATCTCGAAGGGGGACTTGATGACGCGCATCTCGTTGACATCGTCGGTCACGTCAACAATTTCGAAGCCCTTGAGGCCCTCGGTGAGATCCACCCACTCCTGCACCAGGAAGGTGACGTCCCTGTTGGCGAGTCCCACGCGCTTGGAACCGCCCGCGGACTCCTTGATCACCTCGCATACGCGGTCGATCGGACCGTAGTCGGTCATGATGGTGCTTTCAATGCGAGAGGTGGTGGCCATCTCCTCGCCCCACGCAGCTGCGTAGTTGGACCAGTAAACCAGGAGGGGCTCGGGTTCGTCCGGAGTGACGATGACGAAGGCTTTCCCAGCCCACAACTCAGCGTTGGTGAAATAGCGCAGGAGTCCGTTCATACCGGGAGCGCCGGCGGCGGGCAATATGACGGCAGAAAGATCCTTCTCCTTCATAATGTCCTGTAAACGCGCGACCCTCCGCTGAACGTCCTTGGTCAGGTTCTCCTTTGTAATATCTACCATATCGGGACATTTCCCCTTTCAACTCAGGACTGTCATCACAGCGCGACAGGATGGACCGGTTCACAGCCCTCGCACATGACCCTTCTCACCTCGGCCAGGGCCCTGTTCAGCTCGATCGCAGGGCTGGTCCCTGTGCCACCACCCATGTGGGGCGTCAGGATCACGTTATCGAGGTGGCAAAGCGGATGATCGGGGCGTAGGGGCTCGTACACGAAGACATCAAGCCCTGCTCCCGCTATCAGATCCTGCTGCAGGACCGACACGAGGGCCTCTTCATCCACGATGGCACCCCTGGCAACATTGACGAGGTATCCATCCTTACCAATGAGCTCCAGTTCATCGCGTCCCAGCAGCCCAACCGTGTGGTCTGTCTGTGGGACGGTAACGCATACGTAGTCTGATTGCTCCAACAGGGAGTGAAGCTCCGGGTGATAGGTTGCGTCATACTGGCTTTCGATGTAGTCGGGCAGCTGGGTTCGCTTGTGGTAGTGGATGTTCATCCCCAGCACCCGGGCGCGACGGCCGATCTCCTGGCCGATTTCCCCGAAGCCTATGATGCCCAGGGTCCTGCCAGGGACTTCATGAAGCCTCTCATTGGCCATCCACATGAAAGCCATGACCTTTTCATCCGTCTCAACGGGGCGCAGACCCCGCATCTTGTACGCACCGGAGACCACCGACTGGTGCGACATCAACAGGTCCTTGCTGAGGGCCAGGATCATCGTGGTGGCCAGCTCGGCCACACAGTTCGGACCCTTACGTGGCAGGTAGGCGACCTGGGCCCCCTTCTCCTTGGCTGCAGCCAGGTCAATGTTCGAGTAGTTCCTGCCCATTTTCAGGATCATCTCAACCGGGTCGAACGAACTGAGAAGATCAGCACGGACAGGGACATCCTGCGCCAGGAGGACATCCGCCTCCGATGCACCGTCTTGTTCACCCGTCAGCAGATCCAGTTCCGGATACTCTGAGGCCAGCTGGCCTGCCGCTTCGTGGTAACGCTCATCCAGGATCAACACCCGGGGCTTGCGAGTCAAAGCGATCACTCCCGTTCGCACTTACAGATTGCAGGGCACGTCCAACTCTGCAGCAATCTCTCTCAGTTTCGCCACCGTGTTCTTATCGATGGGAATGCCGTTCTTCTGCCGCTCGGCCTTGCGACGCAGCTCCATCTCCCCGGGCAGAAGAATCTCATCGCCGGGCTCAATCGGTTCTGCCGATTTGACCTGGTCCAACAGGACCTCGAGCCGATCGTAGAAGGTGTCCCTGTCCATGAACATCTCGGGATTGATGGCAATAACGAAGCTGCCGACGTCGTGATTGGCCAGGTCCTGGAACACATCGGTGCCGAAAAGCGACCCGGTCATCACACCGCTGATGATGTCGGTCATCAGGCTGAGGCCGTATCCCTTGTACTTGCCGATCGGAAGCTGGGTTCCGCCTTCAAGCTCCTCGGGATCCGTGGTCTGCCTTCCATCCGGGGTCAGGGCCCAGTCGATCGGGACCTCCCTGCCCTCGCGGGCGAACCAGCGGATCATGCCAACCCCGGACATGGTGAGGGCCATGTCCAGCACGACCGGCTCCGCGTTCTTTCGCGGCACGGCGATTCCCCAGGGGTTGGTACCCAGTACAGGGTCCTTTGCGCCCCACGGAGCCATTTCAGCAAGGGCATTTGTCATGGAGATCCCAATCATGCCCTGCTTGGCCGCTCTGTAGGCATGGTAGCCTGCGATGCCGAAGTGATTGCTCTGGCAGACGCCCACCCCCGCAACCCCGTTTTCCTTTGCCTTCTCACAGGCGAGATCCATGGCCCTGGCCGCGGCAACATACCCGAAGGCCTTGTTGGCATTCAACAGGGCAAAACCGGCGCCCTCCTTGAGTGTCTCGATCTTTGCGCCAACGTTGATGCCGCCGTTGGCGACCTGGGCCGTGAGGCGGAAGAACTTCTCCAGGCCCTGGCCCTGCCCGGGGTGCCACCAGTAACATGCGGTGAGAAGGCCCTCTGACAGAACCTCGCACTCTTCCTCGGTGGTCCCCATGCCGTCCATGAACATGGTTGTCATGAACTCCCGGATCTCGTTCTCGCTGTAGCGGTTAACGTCTACGTCGTACTGATCAACGCTCACAATAATCCCTCCATCGCTTTCTTTACTCTCTCCATGGCTTCCCTTAATACTTCCTCCGACTGCAGGAACGTAATCCTCATGAAACGGTCATCATCGAAGGCAAAACCGGGATAGACAAGGACATGGGCATCTGAGAGGATCCGCTTCGCCACCTCGGCCGAAGAATAACCGGTCGGGGTAATGTCGAAGAAGACGTACTGCCCTCCGTAGGGGGTTCCGTAGGGGACCCCGATCTCGTCGAGGGCATCGGTGACAACCCTGCCCCGACGCTCATAGGCTTCGCGCATGTCCCCAATACAGTCCTGGGATCCCGCCAGTGCCGCGAGGGCTCCTCGCTGTGACGCCACCGAGCAGGGTCCACTCATGGCCGCCTTGCGCCGCTTGAGGACATCGATCATAGAGGCAGGGCCGACGATCCAACCGCAGCGCCACCCACACATGGCGTAGGACTTGGAAACGGCATTCAGGGTGACCGTTCGCTCCTTCATCCCTGGCAGTGAGGCCGGGCTGGTGTGCCTGGCACCGTAGTACGTGTACATGTCGTAGATGTCGTCGGCAAGCAGGATCAGGTCGTGCTCCTGGGCGATCCGGCAGATCTCGAGGGTATCCTCTGGCGATATGACGGCTCCCGTGGGATTGTTGGGAGAGACGAAGGCAATCGCCCTGGTCCTATCCGTTATTCGTTCTGCGATGCGCTCGGGAAAAACGCGGAAGTCTTCCTCGGCATGGGTGATGACCTCGACCTTCCTGGCTCCGGCGAATTCGATCCCATCATAATAGCTGTGATAGTTCGGAGCTGGCATGATGATCTCATCGCCCGGCTCGAGAAATGCCTGCAGCATCAAGAAGACCGCTTCCTGCCCTCCATTGGTGATGAGGACTTCGGTGTGTGGGTCGACATCGATATCATTGATGCGTTTCACTCGCTCAGACACGGCAATGCGCAGGTCGATGAGTCCCTCCACCGGGCTGTATTCAGCGCCGTCCCTGCCCAGTGCATCCCGGGTTGCGTCGACGATATGCTGGGGCGTGTCAAAGTCCGGATCTCCAATCCCCAGGTTGATCCGATCCTCGTACTGGCCCATCTCGGCCACGAGTTCGTACAGGTAGGCCGTTCCGCTCTTTCTGTCAAGCTGTTTCATCGCCTGGCCCTCCCTCGGTCCTTGCGAAGGATCTCGGCTGCCCTGACAATACCTTCGAAGGAAGTCGTTGTCGTCAGTCGCATGACGCGTGTGGCACCATAATTCTCTCCATCGGTGTAGCGGTATCCCTTTTCATCCAGGACGGACTTCGCCCGCGCGAACTCTCGCTCGTCGGCAAACTTCAGCGCCAAATGGGATGAGGTGGGACTACTGAGAATCTCGATACCCGCTCCATCTGACAGGAGGTCAGCGGCCTCTGCCCGGCGCAGGTGCAGGCTCTCGCGAATATCATCGAGTCGCCCGTCGATGTAGCGGTGCGCCTCGACAGCACCCCACTGGGACACGGTGCTGGTACAGATGCAGATGATCTGTTTCAGAAGGCGAACCTGTCCATTCAACACATCGGTAGAGCTGACGATGTAGCCGAGAGGCCAGGATTCCATGCCCACCGCAACCGTCGCTGCACCCATGGCCCGGACGGAATCGGTAATGCCGTAAGATAGAGCCCCTCGATACGCCTGCCCGTGCACCCAGGGTGCGAGGCCCTGGTCCCAGACAACCGTCGCACCTGATGCATCAGCAGCCTCCAGGACAGAGCGGGTGAACCCCTCGTCCAGGACCCTGCCCGTCAGGCGGTTCGGGCTTTCGAGGTACAAAATATCGGCACCCTCATCGAGGGCCCTGTTGATGCCATCAAGGGTCGGCTGCAAGTCCCCGTCCACCTGGATCTCGATCTCTTCGAGGCGTCGGTACCCGGCAGCGTCCCCTGCGCCCGGATGCACCACGGCTGGCAGTGCGATCTTCCGGGCATCTCCGTGAAAACTCTGCGAGGTGATGCAGAGAAAACGCGTCTCCTGTTCCCCTGCCGTTATCAGGACCTGGTCTGAGGTTGCCTCGACATCCAACCGGCGGAGAAATGAACACACGCATTCCTTCAACGGCTGAATGCCAGCGATATCTGCATAATGGGTCTCGCCGGCTGCCATCTTGTCCGACGCCACCTGGGTCACCGATGGAGGCATAGGCGTCAGCGGCTGTTCAGACGAGAGATCTCTCAACCCATCCCTCGATGCCGCCGATGGGACCTTCGCACCCATGCCCGATTCCACATGTCTCCTCACTGCTGCCTCGACAACTCCCGGATCTTTCACGGCATGCCCCTTCCTCTGCAGGCCCAATCTCCGGGCCTGACCTTTATGAGAGCAACCTGCTCTTGGCCCCCGTCACATGGTTGACCACCGCTCGTACTGCCCTGTCTCTATCTTCTGCCTCCAACGCGTCAATAATTTCGCGATGTTCCTCAATCGCCTCGCGCATATTCACATACGGTGAGATGCTCTGATAGCCTGCATAAATAAGCTCATCGCGAAGGTCGCTCATTATGCGCACAATTTTGTTGTTGCCCGTGAGACGCAAGATCTCGAGGTGCATCCTCTTGTTCAGCTGGAAAAACCGCCACATGTCGTCGGTCTCCAGGCACGACTCCTGCTCACGGAGCATCCGGTCGAAAATCCCACGACGGAACCTGACCCCAACCAGGCCGCGGTCAATGATTTCCTCGACAGAAAACTTCTCCAGGCACCGCTGCAGATCATAGGCATCCAGGATGCTCCGCAACGAGATGTCTGCAACGATTACGCCGTGATTATCGAGTTGCCTGACCAGCCCCGTGGTTGACAGCTTCAGAAGGCTCTCCCTGATGGGGGTCCGACTCATTCCCAGCTCCTCGGCCAACCTTGTCTCCGTCAACGTGGTCCCGGGCTCGAGCTCCCCCGATATGATCTTCCTCTTGATCATCTGGTAGGCCCGTTCTCGAAGCGTACCCCCGGCCGGTTTCCTTTTTTTATATACTCCCCCTACACTCAAGCAACTGCCTCCTCGGCACGATTCTAATGTCACAACAAGCCCCAACACCGCAGTCTACGCTCAGTATACACTAAGTGCACATCATGTGCACACAGCTCACACGTGTTGAATCTTTTGCCACTCATTTACGGAAACGGAATAAGAAACGGATGAAGATCATCTCTAAGGGCGCCTTCGACCAAGTAAGTTGACATCACTGCAACGAAGATTGCAATCCCGGGCGGTAGCCAAAGCCAAGGCATTTCGGCAACGACGACTTTGTGACACCATCAACATAGTTCCCCATCTTGGAACTGGCGGTTTCACTCCCACACCAAGAAATGACAAGTAGCCCCATAAGCCCATTGAGAAGAGAAAGAGCATCGAAGGCATGTAGCCCGATAGATCGAGGGGTGCTCTGAGCTTGATGAGGACCGAGCGCGCATTCAGAAAAACGAAGGCTTACCTCAAGATCCGCCTGGTTCATCGCTATAGGAGCGAGCGAGTGCGGGCACATTTGCTGATATGTTTTTTGCCTACCTACCGGGTCGCTGGCGAGAACCGCGCAGTGGGAGCGGTTTTTTCTTCACAGGGACACACTCCGACTCCGTCCCTGCGGAGTGCATCAGAAGAACACAGGTGGTGAACAGTGAACTGGATTTTGGGTGAAGAACGCGGAATAATCATGGACCAAAGCAAGCCAA
>SKXF01000277.1 GCA_007128555.1 Clostridia bacterium
GAACCCGTGACCTCGTCCTTACCAAGGACGCGCTCTACCCCTGAGCTACGTCAGCCCTTTTAAATTTGGTTGCGGGGGTGGGATTTGAACCCACGGCCTCCGGGTTATGAGCCCGACGAGCTACCTGACTGCTCCACCCCGCGATCTTTGTGGAGAGGGCTGGATTTGAACCAGCAAAGGCGTATGCAACAGATCTACCGAAACAACCTGCCATCCTGCATGGCCTCCCCTATTCCCAGAAGCGCCATGCTTCCAGGGTGCCACGTCTACACTAGAAGGTGTACCCTACAGCCTCCAGAGGAAATTATGACGGAAAACCTTCTCAAAGTCAACAGAGTCACCTTCCAACTCACAACGCTGTCCAGTGTAACTCTCTACCCCCGTCATGTCAAGTCTCCGGATGTTGACTGCAAGTACCGCACCCGTGGAACGGCTCGCCTCCATCAAAAAAGCAAACCCCCTGCATGTCAGGCAAGGGGCTACTACGTGAATCTCTCTGTGGAGAGGGCTGGATTTGAACCAGCGAAGGCGTATGCCAGCAGATTTACAGTCTGCCCCGTTTGGCCACTTCGGTACCTCTCCAACAACTTCTGGAGCTGGCGGACGGACTTGAACCGACAGCCTGCTGATTACAAATCAGCTGCTCTACCGTTGAGCTACGCCAGCCACTAAAGCCGAAGACTATTACAATAAGCGACACTTAATATAGCACAATGGCTACTCCGTTGCAACTAGCAGATCTGACGCTCAGGCTCAACATTCACACATGATAACAGGCCGCCTTCTTTCGATCAAGGGCTCGTTGCGAAATGAGTCCTTCTGCTTTGCTGGCCTTCCACCCGGTCATCATGAGCTGAAGCACAGTGGCCGCTACCCTCGGGCCTATTGCATGCTCGATCCGTCTCTCAGGGTAATGATACAATACCATCAGGGTGGACAGATACCGTGAGGAGGGAGGGCTGTTGCAGGCAGCCCTCCGGAGTAATTTACGATTCGTCTTCGCTCTCGTCCGCCCTTATCTGCTCGATCTCTTTCTCAATCGATTCGGCTTCCTCTCTCAGGCGCTGCGCATGTTCCTTCAGAACCTGTGTCCTTTGCGGACTCAGCGCTTCAGGGAAGCGTTCTCCGTTCCGCGTGCCTCCATCTGGACGCACGCGACGACGGCCCCATCCACGGCCGAAACCGCCTCCTCGACGGGGGCGATGGGCGAAGTGCGATGAACGATCCTCCACCGCGCAGCAGCCCAATCCACGACCCGTCATGGGACCATAACCTTCAGGGCCTGTTCTGTCACCTCTTGGCATGTCTTTCACCTCCTTACCTGAAACGTCTCAGTCTACTTCTCCATTTACGACCGAAGCCTCGCATATTCGATTGAAAGGCGCGAACAAGGTATCCAGGACGATCATTGCCCACACAGGTTCCCAGGCTGCGCCCGGTCAGCGGTCCATAGCCTCTGGGGCCCGTTCCATCGCCTCCTGCCATGATCCACACCTCACTGCTCTGTGGATGCCGTCACCGGTGTCCCCCGAACAGCCGCCGAAGGACGTTCCGTACAACCCTGGCAGAACCCGAAAAACACCATAGATTGGTCGTAGATCTTGAAACGGTCCGCCCGCAAAATCACCTGCATCTCTTCGGGTGCGGGACACGATGCCTCCATGACCCCTCCGCAACGAAGACATACAAGGTGGCAATGGGGCGATGAATCCCCGCCTTCAAACTCGTAACGAGAAACGCCATCACCGACATCCAACTTCCTGATCAGGCCAATCTCCTCAAGAATCGCCAGTGTCCGGTAGACGGTCGACAGTCCCATCTGGTGTTGCTCCCTGGTGACATCATGAATCTCCTGGGCAGTAAAATGAACCCTCGGCTGCCGGGCAAGAACTTCGAAAATCGCCTCGCGCTGCCGGGTCAGACGGTAGTTCTCATCACGGAGCTTGATTCTTGCCTCGCAAACCAGTTCCCGCACTGATCATCACCTCCGTCCTCCCCGGCGCTGACTCCGGTTCCGACGACGCCGGCCGTGCGTTGAAACCCCTTTCACCACGTCCTCACAACCGCAGTGTGGGCAGGTGGGATCACACGCCTCATCATCCCTGGCACGCCACACCCCACCACATTGGCGACACAAATCGCGCCCCATCAACCGATAGTTGCCTCCCTCGATTCTCACGGACTTGCCTTCCGTCAGGGCCGTGGCCACCTTCTCGTGTGCTGAACTCAGGATCCGGTGAAATGTGGATCGAGAGACCTGCATACGCTGGGCACATGCCTCATGATCAAGACCCTGGCGATCCTTCAGACGGATCGACTCCAGTTCATCGACGCTCAGATGGACTTCGTCAAGTTCCACCAGGGGAACACCTGCCGGCTTGAAGTGATCATAGGGTGGCAGGAATTCTACCATCCTTCTCTTCGGTGGCCGCGGCATTTTGAACCTCCTTGTAATGAACATATGTTCATAACTACCTCAATGATACCACGTTCTCCGTCTTTGTCAAGCACTTCAGCTCCCACGGGTCAGACGAACAAGCAAGCTCGAACAAGGCGGATCCGGCTGCAGATCACTGCTATCCACGAGAAATCCTACTCCCTCCCGGTCGGAGCCCAGGTCCGATCCATGGGAACTCTGGCCAGCAGCGGTACGTCCAGCTGCTCTGCAAGCACCTGGCCACCGTCCCTTCCGAAGGGGAAGAAACGCTCGCCACACTCCGGGCAGGTCATATAGGACATGTTCTCGACGACACCGACGATCTCAGTTTGAGTTTGCCTGGCCATATTCCCCGCCCTGCTTGCCACCTTCACAGAAGACAGCTCAGGTCACCAGCAGCAGTGACGCCCTGGGTAGTGTTTGAGCTACGGTCAGCGGAACATCTCCGGTACCTGGGGGTAGATCAATGACGAGATCGTCCAGATCAGTGTGTGGACATTGTTGATGAACTGATCCACAGCCTTTATAAGCAACGGTCCCCGCCATATCACCGGCATGGTGTCGTCCATGAAGAAGCCCATGCTCATGACCTGGAGGCCCTGAGATTCCATGGGTTCAATGCCGTCCTCACTCGCCTCCGGTCGTCCCTGTATCCTGAGTCGTTTAGGTACGGTGAACCCGTAGATGTCAGCGCCATGATCCCCGCCCTGTGACCCCGTCTGGCCAAGGCCCGGGCAACATTGACCGCCACGGTGGACTTTCCAACCCCCCCCTTTCCGCTGGCCACGGCAATAATCTCAGTCTCACTGGCGTCATCCATCAATGAAAGTCTTGCCATCTTCACCACTCCGATCAGTGTAGCCCACTAATCAGGCTCTGAATGCCCGACCACAGCTGCCGAATGCCCTCCGCCGCTGGACCCCGACCATATTCAACAACTGTCTGACCGTGCACCATTGCGCGGGTGACTCCGGGGTCATAAGGAACACGACCCAGGAACACGAGATTTCTTTGTCGGGTCAGCGACTGGATGCGATGCGAGAAATCTACATCGAGATCGTAACGGTTGACGCAGACCGCCGCTGGGATGTCAAAGTGCAGGCAGACATCCAGAACCCGCTCCAAATCGTGGAGGCCTGAAATAGAAGGCTCAGTCACGATAACCGCCAAAGAAGCTCCCGCCAAGGAGGCAATCACCGGGCAACCAATGCCTGGGGGTCCATCGACCATGATGAGATCTGCTCCCACATGTTCAGCCAGATAGCGAGATTCCTGCCTCACTTTGCTGACCAGTTTCCCTGAGTTAGCCTCACCAAAGCCGAGACGGGCGTGAACCATAGGCCCACACCGGGTAATAGAGCGAAACCAGTGTCCAGAAACGACATCCTCCATGGAGATCGCGCACTCAGTACAGACGTGCGCGCACAATCCACAGCCCTCACAGGCCAGACCGTCGACGGTGAAGTTATCGGCAATGGCCTCAAAGCGGCAATGCTCGCTGCACAGACCGCACCTGGAACAGAGGTCCAGGTCAATTGATGCCATCTTCGAGGCGAGGAACTCATGCTTCTCCTGGATCTGGGGCTTGAGCAGAAAATGCAGGTCCGGCGCGTCCACATCGCAATCGGCGATGACAAGACTGCCTTCGGCCAACATGGTGAAGCACGCAATGAGGGATGTCTTGCCGGTTCCGCCTTTCCCACTGAGAATGACGATCTCATTCATCATCCACTACCCCTTCCGGCTGATGTCTTCAACATTCGGCCGATTTCCAGGAACCGTTCCGACCACGCGCCGGAATGCTCACAGATCAATCCGCCGCGGGCGTAGATCGAGGCCAGTTGACGGTCCCAGGGTAACTGTGCCAGGATGGGAAGCTTTCGCGAATGGCAATACTCCTCAACCCCCTTGTCACCCAGGTCACACTGGTTGATAATCACTCCAACCGGAACCTGCAGCTTATCGCACATTCCCACAGCCATCTTTAGGTCGCTAAGCCCAAAGGGAGTCGGCTCCGTCACCAACACGCAGAAATCCGCGCCCTGCACCGATGCCACCGTTGGACAGGACGTCCCGGGGGGAGCATCGATGATCACCAGCGAACCATTAGACGCCCTCTTCCTGACGGCGTCAATGACGGGCACTGCGATCGCTTCGCCGGGATTCAGCTCTCCCCCGACAAAGTCGAGAGTTCCTGCCGTCCCGCGCCGGATCAATCCCACGGCACGCCCCACTTCAGAAATGGCTGCTTCCGGGCAGATGTAGGAGCAGAAGCCGCAGCTGTGACATAGCTCAGGGAAGACCAGCAGATGTTCCCCCAGCAAGGACAGGGCGCTGAAGTTGCATGCCTGGACACACCGGCCGCACCGGGAGCAGTGGATCTCGTCGATCTCCGGTATCAGTACCTCGACCCTTTCCTCAGGGACGGGATCCATCTTCAAAAAGAGATGGCTGTTGGGATTTTCCACGTCACAGTCCAGAAGCTGGATCTTACCCTTATTCTCCCTTGCCATCTCCATCGCAAGGTTGGTAGCGACGGTGGTCTTCCCCGTTCCGCCCTTACCACTGGCACAGGCTACCGTCAACACGATATGTCACCCCTCTGTCCGGCTCCTTGCGCCTCATCCCAATGGAGCAGCAGGGTGCCGAAATGGACATAACCCTCTCCTGGAAGGCAACCCGAGTCTTTGTTTCCAACTCGTTGAGGTCATGTCGCGAGTACCCTTGTTCCCCGCGGCCATCCCCTAGCAAGGCTTCAGCGCCAAGCATCGCCGATCACCTCTCTGCACTCTCAGCACACCCTCAGTCGTGATTACACAGATCGTCGCCGGTCTCAAGGCATCCCAGGATATGGTCCCTGACGACAGCATCAACGGGGCCCGTAGCCCCTACGACCACGTCAATGTCGAGACTCGCAAACAGGTTCTGAGCCCGTGGACCCATGCCACCAGCTATCATGCACTCGGCTCCCTGGTCGGCGAGAAATCCGGGAAGCACTCCCGGTTCATGGCCCGGATTAGGCAAAGTCTTCATGTCAACAACGGATCCATTCTCTACCTGTACGATGGTATACTCGGGGCAGCGCCCGAAGTGAGCTGCCACCTCGCCACCCTGGGTGGCGATTGCAAATATCATCTTTGCCATCTCCCTTCTTTCGTCCCCTTTCACCTGCGTCTGCCGCGTCCCGAGCCGAAGTGCGATCCCACGGAAGGATCCTGCCTCCGCTTCAGCTGCCCCCTTTTGAGGGCCTCCAGGTTCTCAGAACCCGTACCATACCTGGCGCGGTGAATCTGTATGCCCGCAGCCTCCAGGGACCTAGCAGCCTTGGGTCCTACATTGCTGGCAATCAACACCTTGACACCTCGATTTGAAAGCCACTGCGTCGATTGAACCCCCGCACCGCTCCCCAGGGCCAGGGCCGGATTGCGCTCCACCTCCTCTACCTCCGATTCCATGTCCACAATCACAAAGTACTCCGCTCGACCGAACCGATCGTCCACCTCACTCTGAAGACTGTTCCCTTTAGTACAGATGGCAACTTTCATGGCCTGAGTCACCCCCTTCCGAATTTCACGACCATTATTGCACAGTTATGAACATATGTCAACAAATAGAGCTCAGCCTACTGCAACCGTTTGATGCATGGAACCTCCACTCACCGATGAAGGGGATTGCCATGTCGGCAATCCAACAGAGAGCGCGAGACATAGTATGGGGCATCGGGATAACAACAAGGAAACGCCTGAGTCAATCCACAATGCTGGAAACGCAGGCGAGTGCCGCGCCATTGAGATTATCAAGGGCCACTCATATCATTCTCTGTAGAACCACCAGAAGCAGTGATTACGGTGAGCAGGTCGACGCGTTTCACCGCATCACCCACCTGGGATAGATTGCCATCATCTCTGTTTGCATGTGCTGGACCGAATCGTCCGAAGATGGACAGCATAAAACTTAACGGAGGACCCAGTTAGGGGGGAGTTGTTCTGAGCAAGACCCACGGTGACGTCACTCTTCAGAACGTACTCGAGGAGCTGCACTCACTGCCGACAATGATCCAGCATCTTCACATCGAGGTGGATCACCGCAGGATTCAGCTGCGAGGAATCGTGGATAGCCTGTCCGAGATGAGATCCATTTGCCATCGTGTCTCCGGCCTTCCGGGCGTCAGCAAAGTGGAAAACCACCTGACCGTCAAAATGCCAAGGGGAATGAATGACACAGACATCGAAGAGACCATGGAGCGTCTTCTCCGCTCGCGGGGATTCAGGGACATATCGGCCGACGTGAGCCGGGGGACGGTAAGGTTATCTGGCGATGTGAGGAGCCTTGCGGATCGACGTGTCATTGACGGCCTGGCCCGGTCCCTGCCGGGCGTGACAAAGATCATGAACAACGTCTCTGTCCCTCGGGACAATGGAAAAAATGGGCGCATCTCACCCGACGATGCAACCCTCACCAGCCGTGTCAACGAAATCCTGCGGACCGCTGACCGCTGGCTCTCAGGACGGGTTCGAGGAATCGTCTGCCAGAGAACCCTGTACCTGCGTGGGACCGTCAACTCCTCCCAGGACTGCCAGGCCGCTGTCAATCTTGCACGGCACATCGAGGGCATAAGAAGAA
>SKXF01000374.1 GCA_007128555.1 Clostridia bacterium
AACGAGGCTCCGCGGCATCTGCCCAGAGAGGCCAGCGTTCTGGAACAGCTGGCGTTCCTCGTTATGAGAAGCGCATTCTTGCCGGCAATCGCGACACACCCTTCTGATTAGACGCTGGGCAACCACACCGGATACTGCATCCGAAAGAAGATACGGCTTCACCCCCATCTCCAGGAGTCGATAGAGGGCCGATATGGCGTCCATGGCGTGAATGGACGAGAACACCTTGTGCCCTGTCAGGGCCGCCTGCAGGGCGACCGTCGCCGTCTCTGAATCGCGAATCTCACCTACGATGATGGCATCGGGGTCCTGGCGGAGGCATGAACTCAGTGCTGACGCAAAACTGAGCTCGCTCCGGTTGTTCACCTGCACCTGGGTGGTGCGAGGTAGGCGATATTCCACAGGATCCTCCAGCGTGATTATATTGCCAGATACCCGGTCCATTTCCCGGGCCGTATTGTACAGGGTTGTGGTCTTCCCGGAACCCGTGGGCCCGGCGATCAATACCATTCCGTAAGGCTTGTTGACAATGCTCGTCCGGTATAGCCCGAGGGCCTCACGGGTGAATCCCAGGTCCTGCAGGCTGTGCTGCAGCAGTGATCGATCGAGGATCCGCAGGACGACCTTCGGCCCCCCCCTGGCAGGCATGACCGAAACACGGAGATCCATTTCATCCTCCTCGGGGCCAGCCAGGGTGATCTGCCCAGCCTGGGGAAAGGTGCAATCGGCCAGGCTGATGCCTGCCAGGACCCGGATCCTGTTCAATACGGTGCGGTGTTGAGCCGCAGGGAAACGACCAGCATCATGCAGGACGCCATCGATTCGGTACCGTACGATGACCTCTTCACTTCCAGGCTCCAGGTGCACATCAGAAGCCTTTGCACGCTGAGCTCCGGTGATGATGGTATCTAAAGCCCCTGGCGCCCACCCCCTCTGATCCGCACGCTGGCTGTCGTCCGCGGATACAGCGGCGATGCGGTCGTAGCATGCCAGGATCTTCTCGACTGCCTCGGTGGGGGCGGCGCGCAGACTCACCGGTACCCCGCTTGCCAGGGCAAGCAATCGTTCCGTCTGCAGGTCGGGCCTGGGGGTGATCATCTCCAGAGCTCCATCGCGATCCATCTTCAGTGGAGCGACCCGGTACCTGCGAGCCAGATCTTCCGGCACCAGGTGCAGTAGGCGCAGGTCCGGCACCTGCTCATCGGACCCTGCCGACGAACGGGTCATCCTCGTTAGAGGCGGCCCATGATGCCGAGCACCTCTCCGCGAGCGCACCGACCTATTGCCCCTTTCATGTCTGCCATTCATCCGGTATCCTCCCTCTGTTCAACCCAATCCCCCGATAGCACTGTACATGGGCAGAATCACAGCGTAAGCGATGATGCCAATCACCGCTGCGGCGCACATCACCATCAGGGGTTCGATCAAGGAGGTCAGGCTCCGCAGCGATTCCCTGGCATGGTGTGCGTAAAGCTCAGCTGCTTCCCTCAATACCTCCTCCATGGAGGCGGTCCTCTCACTGATGCTCAGGGCACGGATCAGCATGTCTGGTAGGGTCTGTGTCTCGTGCAACACCTCGGCAAGATCCTCTCCCGCTTTAATCTGTGGGATCGCCACGGCCAATCGGTGAACGATGTAGAGGTTCCCTGTTGATCCTGCTGCCAGTTGCAGCGCGTCTGCCAGGGGCATCCCTGAAGCGAAACCGTCCGCCAGTGTATGTGCGAAGCGGCTGGCAGACGCATGCTTGGCAACGTTGCGTAGAACAGGAAGGTTCAGCATCTGCCGGTGTACAAAGATCTGGCCTCGGGGCGTCCTGAGCAGGCTATTGGCAGAGGCCACGAGTGCCAGGACGACGATCACAGCCGCAGGTACATGGGCAGAGATGGCCCGCGAATGCGCCAGGATGAAGCCCGTGACGGGAGGCAGGTCCAACCGCATGTGGTCAAACATCCCTGCTATCGCAGGAAGCACTCCGAGGCACAGGTAGAGCCCACCCGAGGCCGCAATGAGGAGTACCAGGAGAGGATACACAACAGCCGCCCTGATCGTCTGCCTCGTCTTGGCCTCAGAACTCAACTGGGAGGCACATCGGAGGAAGGCTTCACTCATCATCCCCGTGTGCTCACCGGCCCTGACGAGCTGCACCAGTACGGGGCTGAAGGTTCCCGGATGAACAGCCAGGGCATCGGCGATCCCAACGCCGTCATGGATTCTTCTTTGCACATCCAGTAGAACGGAGCGCCCCTTCCTGATGCCGGCCGCCTGTGCCTCCAGCACGTCGGACACCGGTACATTCATCTTCGCGGCAGCAGCCATCTGGCGGAAAAGCACCACCAGCGAGGCCGGACGGATCGCCCTGCCCCCATGTAGGTGTTGCACCAGGGAGTCCAGGGTGGTGTGAAGCCCATCTCTGCCCGGTGTGGATTCTGTTGTCGCTTCGGCTTTCACAGCCGTCAGCGCAGGGACGTCTCTGCTGCATGACCCGGTCCTTTGCATCACGAATCCACCGCCTCCCTGGTGCTTTCACTATGGTTGTTCACTGTGAGAGACTTGGGCAGCCAGCTCTGGCGCCTTTGCTCTCTCCAGGTCTCATCGCGTCTACTCGACGAGGGTGAGTCCCAGTGTTTCCAGGGTCAGGCTCCCTGAGACGTCCTCCTGCGTGTATACTGCACCTGTGTCTCCCTGGGAAGCAAAGACCCGGCCGGTATAGCTTACGTAGTAGACGATGCTGCCCTCCTCGGCCACAAGGCCCATAGTCACAGGGTCGTTGCTTGGCTCAAACTGCAGAAAGCCCCCCACAAACATGGAGCCCTCGGGAGTATCCATCCTCTGGTAGTCGATTGCTGCTGCCGTATCAACAGCGATCAGGCCATCGGCGACGGGGAATTGGTTTGATCCAGCATAAAACTGGTCCACCGCGCTCTGAAGGGTCGCAAGGGTGGTCGCAAAGGAAGCGGACCGCGCCCGCTCTGTCGTTGCCGGGACCACACCCACGACGACCGAGGCGAGGACGCCCATGATCACAACCGACACGAGGAGTTCCACCAGGCTGAAACCTTTGCGCTTATTCTTTCGTCTCACTTTCCTCCACCTCCCGCCTTTCGCCTGCTGTCACCCATAAATAGGCAATTAGCATTCGCGATCTTGCAGTTGATATTGCGGCAACCGGAGAAGATGTCATCGACTGGGACTCCAGAGAAGCGTGTTTCGAAGAGGAGAGGCACATAGGGAGGGGACTCGTGGTCTCGATCTCCTTCTGACGACAGGCGGCTCACCGGGACCTTCTCATAGCCTCGAAACCCAACGCCGAGGGCCGCTGAAAGCTCGTGCCTGACAGACACCGGGCACCGGTCCTGACGAACCGGTTGCCCAGGCGCCTTCCACGCCCTCGAAGGGTGGAACGTCATCTATTGGAGTCATCAAGAACAGGGTTTCCAGAAGGTCCTGCGGCTCGCTGTGTTTTGACCGACTCGATCACGACCTGATTCGAGTGTTGGCAGAACCGTCAATGCCGGGTGCCCCCTTGTTGGCCCGTACCGAACGATATGACCCGGAGGGCAGTTCGGAAGTAGTTCACCCATCCCCTGAGTATACGATTTAGCGGGTGAGTGATGGCAGCGTACTTGGATTGATCCAGCAGACCTGTTTGAAGAACACCCTCTTCTGAGGGGAGGCGTACACCTACGCCATTTTCACCCGTCACATCCGGGACGTGACGTACTGCCGCAGTTTCTTCCTCAGCCTCGATCGAACATGATATGGCACCGCATCCCACTCGGAGCGGTCATGGTCCCATACCCATTTCTTCAACGCCTGGAGGGCCTCACCTTCCCTGCGTGTGAGAGGCACACACTGGACCATGTGGTTCCACAGCATCCGGGCCTCAACCTCATTGAGGCCGGCATCCACGCCTGTGCGACCCATCGCGAAGCGGTCCATTCCTGGACCTGAGGGGTCTACGGGCACTTCTCTTTGAGAGCGTCGGGCCAGCCGCCAGAGGGTTCGTCTGATGCATTGAAAGGCGAAATCCTGGAACCTGCCCCTGGCCGGATCATAGGTGTCTTTCAGCTGGAGCACGGCCTCGTTCGCAATGGACCTGACTTCCTGCCGGTCCAGACCCGCAATGCCACGAGCGATTCCATCGATGCTCTGCAGGGCCGATTCAATCATCTCATTGGTCACGGTCATTGACTTCCCCCTCACCCGGGCCAGTTGGCAATGCGCGCACGGTCAACCCATTTTATGTAAATATCTACATGAGAAATATTAACAGTGCACTGCCCATGTGTCAATGGATGTTCCGCTGCGGGCCTTGCCGTACCGGTCCCGTTCTGTCAGCACGTCACACGTGATAGGATGATAGGGGCGTCTCAGGCACAGGTAATGCTCCTTCCCGATTCGAGGTGACCACTCATGCATGGCAACTGGCAGAACCAGCTGTACATCGGGGACAACCTGCACATCATGCGCGACTGGATTCGTGATGGATCCGCCGATCTCGTCTATCTTGATCCTCCCTTCAACTCGAAAACGGTCTACCAGGCCCGTCTGAAGCCAATCAACGGAACCGGTGGAGCACAGATCAAGGCGTTTGATGACCACTGGGAATGGGATGCCCGCAGTGAAGAAACCTACGACGAGCTGGTTGGCTGTGGCGCGGAGCCGATCATTGAGCTGATCGGAACACTGCGGCGTCTCCCGGGCCTTGACGATATGTCAGCCTACCTGCTCATGATGGCCGTACGGCTACTGGAGATACGCCGGATTCTCAAACCGACCGGCACCTTGTACCTCCACTGTGATCCGACGTCCAGCCATTATATCAAGGTGCTTCTCGATGCCATCTTTGGCCAGAAGGGATTTCTCAACGAGATCATATGGAAGTATGAGGGCCCCCAGTCTCCCAGTCCCACGCGCTTTGCCACCCGGCATGACGTCATTCTTCGCTATGCCAGGGATCCAGGCCGGGTCGATGTGACGAAGGAGGGCCTGTACCTCAAGACACCCATGACAAGGGCTGAAGCCCGAAAGAACCGGTACCGACAGGACGATGAGGGTCGATGGTACTACGACACTCCGACCGGAGACTACTCTGAGCAGAGCCTCATCAAGCTTGAGCAGGCAGGGAGAATACGCAGGACAGGGACGGGAAAGCGGCGGGTGAAGTATTTCCTCGAACAGGATGAAGAGGGCCTCGTGGTGAGAAAGAAGAAACTGGCTGATGTTTGGGATGACATCCCCTCCCTTGGCCTCGCCGCGGCCTCGAGGGAGAAGATGGGATATCCCACTCAGAAGCCCGAGGCCCTGTTGGAGCGCATTATCAGGGCTGACAGCAAGCCTGGTGATCTCGTGGTGGACGCCTTCTGTGGATGTGGAACCACACTTGCTATGTCCGAGAAACTGAATCGCCGATGGATCGGTGTGGATTCTGCCCACCTGGCCATCACCCTGGCGCGCCATCGCTTGGCAAGCACCTTCGGGTCGGATCTCAGTCCCTATCGGCTGAAGGGTGCACCCGAAGATGTTTTCAGTGCTCAATCCTTTGCAGAAGAGGACCCTTTGCAGTTCGACCTGTGGGCCCTCGGGCTGGTCGAAGCCCGCCCCCTTGGTGGAGAAGCCTGCTTCGTTGATGGTATCATCACCTTTCAGCACCCTGAGACGGGACAACCCGAGAGCATCATCGTCCGAGTCTTTCGCAGACGGATCACTCCCAGGGCAGTCAGGGCCCTCGAGAATACCCTCAACCGGGAACATGTGAGTATGGGCGTGATACTCAGCCTGCGAAAGCCCACCCCCGCAGTAGCTGATGCCGCCGAAGCTGCCGGTCACGATAAGCCGTATGTAGCCGGCGGGAATCGCTATCCCAGGATCCAGGTCCTGACCATCGAGGAACTCCTCCACGGAAGGAGCCCCGATTCGCCCAAGCGCATGCATAGTGGACCCGCTCCCTGAGGGGTAGCCGGCACCCCATGACAATCAGGATCGGGCACCCGTGTTCACCCTTGGGAAACGTGCCTCAACGAGGGCAAGAATCGGATGAACAAGGCGAAATGCGAAGTATTTCTTCTACAGCGACGCCCCCTATGTGGAGGGCGACGCACCGGGGTTGATCCTGGGTGCGGCCAGGGTGTACAAGGCACTGCTTCATCATCGCCTGCAACGGTACCAGGGACAGGGCTCCCAACGGCCTGGGTGTATACCGGGTCGCATTTCAGGGACAGTCGATCACCGGCTGGGTCTTGAGGCAAGATCGGAGTTCCAAAACCTACCTTTTCGTCAGTGATAGCTGGTACAGTAAGATCGGTGACCAAGAGTTCCGGGTCAGAGGTTGTGTCGGTGGGGCTGATGCGTCTTCGGCCCATTCCCGGATGGCTACGTTCAGCGTGAAGTTCAGGTGCATTCTCCCTACGGGCTGGATGAGTACTACGGCAACCTGCATTCGGTGAGCCTGTGTATGGATGCCTTCCGCAGCCCCTGGGAGGCCCCAGTGTTGATCTGTTGAGCAACGAGCTGAGTGCAGGGCCGGTCCCGCGGCATGATCCGGTAAGTGAGATGACGTCCCACCAAGGGAGAGGAGCAGAGATGCGGTACAGGGCAATAGATGTCAAGGATTTGCGCAAGCAGTATGGTGAGCAGATTGCGGTCGACGGGCTATCATTCAGTGTGGATGCTGGCGAGATCTTTGGCCTACTCGGACCTAACGGTGCAGGGAAGACTACCACCGTGGAGTGCCTGGAGGGCTTGAGACATCCCGACAGCGGGAGCATTGAACTGCTGGGAATGCGCCAGGGACCTGGGGCATCGGGGATCCAGGAACGCATAGGGGTTCAACTCCAAGATACCGGTCTCTTTCCCAACCTCACCGTATGGGAGACGCTGAAGCTGTTCGCAACCTTCTTTCCCACGGCACAACCAGCAGAGACCCTTATTGAACTGGTGGGACTGTCCGACAAGCGCAGCGAAC
>SKXF01000414.1 GCA_007128555.1 Clostridia bacterium
ATGAACGGGGCAAAGATTGATGCTGAGGTCCCTCCCCTACTTTGTCCAACAGGTTCCTTCATTTTCCGCCGAAGGTCGATCTCGACTCGAATGGCTTCGACAGGTCATGATCTTTTCCCGGGAAATAATCCTTGCATCTGCAAAATTCATCTTCTATGCCCCCGGAGGGTGGGATGCGGCCAGACATCCATCCACGCCAGGTGATTTGGCCCTGGCCGTGTGCCCGATCGCGTTTTCGTGCGGGGCGCATGGATCAGCATGGTTCGTGTTGGGCTTTAGACGGGAGAGGAGCAAGAAGAGGGCGAGTGGGGGAGAAATCCCACCCGCCCTATGATGTCATTTTCCTAGAACATGGGTGATGTGCCGGGGCCCATTTTCTTAACCTTCACGGCCTGGAGCCCCTTCGGGGTTTCGACCACATCGAACGTGACCCGCTCGTTCTCTTCCAGCGTCTTGAAGCCTTCGCCTTCGATTTCCGCGTAGTGTACGAAGACGTCATTGCCGTCTTCTTGCTCGATGAATCCGTAGCCTTTGTTGCCGTCAAACCATTTTACGGTACCTTCAGCCACTACTCTACCTCCAAGTATGCAGGGCTGTCTTCCGCCACTTCAGGAGGAAGGATGAGGTCAGGCAGCCCTGTCTGGTGTATTTTCTTAACCGATCCACTGTGTGCAGTTATCTACCTCACCTGTTGCACGAACCTAGTGTGCCCAAATCGCGCTGGGAATTATCCTTCCATGTTTGAGAGGTTCTGGGATCACAGGGTCATGATCCGTTTGCGGTCCAGCAACTTTCCTCAGCTATTCCCATCGGCATGTGGAGACGTGCTTAGGCGTTGTTTAATCCGTTAACATGGTAAAGTTTGCCTAAACACGTATAATGAAGAGGGGGAACTATAAAGGATATGTGGTGCTGTAAACAGAAGTATCTTGAAATGTCAGCCATGCCACGATGGGCTTGGATGCCACGGCTGCGAAGAATGGAGGGTCGGGCTGAGAGAGTGGACTTTGCTACCAAGATGCCCGGGGCAAATTTGCGCCATTTCGCGGGGTATCCTATGGCTGTGAGTGATCCTCCATATGTTTGCACTGCTGGAGGCTGAGATCTGCGTGCTCTTGTGAAGTTAAGGATGTTGCTCGTTATGGAGATGGTGAACCCGGGTGATGCTCTTCAGCAGGGGCCCCGCTCCGATACTCAAAGGAGTCTACGGTGTTGCATACGGGGCGCAGAAAAGGGCGACAGATGATCCATCCCGGTATGATGTGCCGTGAGGTGATGGGATCTGCCGCAGTCATACTGGGAGGGCTGGATACGGCGAGTTCTTGCTTGCAGGACCGGCATGGCCTGGATATTTCATGAACCTGTGTGCATGGCTACAGGGCATAACGTGGTTTTGAAGCCCTGGCTAAGAGTCTCGCCGTTGAGCCGGGAGTTTGCTTCCTGAAGAAGGTGGCGTACGCATTGAAACAAGATCTTGGTCACAAAGAGAAGGCTGTCGCCGCTCGCCTCATTTCCACGTACCTGATTGATGAGTGCGAGCAGATGGAGGGAGGCCACCGTTGGAACCTTTTGTTCTGGGCAGAGATGAGGCTCATCTCAGCGACGTAGTCGCCGTTGCCAGGGGACGTCGAGAGGTCCACCTCGGTCCGGACGCGCATAAGTGCATGCAGAGAGCCCGGGACTACATCGAAGGCCTGGTCGAGGAGTGTGCCGTTGTCTATGGGGTCACGACCGGCTTCGGACAATTCTGCGACACTCATATATCCCAGGAGCAGGCCCGGCAATTGCAGCAAAACCTCATACGCAGCCACGCGGTTGCCGTGGGAGAGCCCCTCTCCGAGGAGGTGGTTCGAGGGGCCATTTTTCTCAGGGCACTGGCCCTGTCCCGGGGGCACTCGGGGGTCAGGCCGGCCGTGGTGGAATTGCTGATCGGGTTGCTAAATGCCCGGGTGATTCCCCTGATTCCTCGGCAGGGCTCCCTTGGAGCCAGCGGCGACCTTGCTCCCCTCGCTCACATGGCACTGGTCTTGATGGGCGAGGGACAGGCGAGCTTTGATGATCGGCTGATGCCGGGAGCGCTGGCCCTGGAAAGGGCAGGGCTCACGCCATTGACCCTCGAGGCGAGAGAGGGGCTGGCCCTTATCAACGGGACCCAGATCATGACGGCCCTGGGTGCCCTCGCTGTTGCCGACGGGGAGGTCCTGTGCCACAGTGCCGATGTCGTTGCTGCACTGACCCTGGAGGCCCTGCGAGGGATCAGGGATGCCTTCGATCCTCGCGTCAGCCAGCTGCGTCCCCATCCTGGGCAGGGCGAGGTAGCCCGGAGGATTCGGGAAATCACCTGTGGGAGCAGCCTGCTCACGGGGCAGGGAGAAATCCGCGTGCAGGACCCCTACTCGCTTCGCTGTATTCCCCAGGTCCACGGAGCGGTCCGGGATGCCCTCGCCTACGTCACCGGCGCAGTGGAACGGGAGCTCGCAGCCGTCACGGACAATCCCCTGGTGTTTCCCGGTGAGGATGTCCTGTCTGGGGGAAATTTCCACGGCGAGCCCGTTGCGCTGGCCCTGGATCACCTGGCCCTGGCGATGGCTGAGCTCGGTAACATCAGTGAGCGCCGCACCAACCGCTTGCTTCATCCCGCATACAACCGTGGGCTCCCGGCCTTCTTAACCACCCGGGGAGGACTGAACTCCGGGCTCATGATTGCTCACTACACCGCGGCCAGCCTCGCCTCAGAGAACAAGCTGCTGGCGGCGCCCGCCAGTGCAGATTCGATACCGACTTCGGCGGGCCAGGAGGATCATGTGAGTATGGGTACAACGGCGGCCAGAAAGGCCCGAAAGTCAGTGCGTAATCTCAGTCGGATCCTGGCCATTGAGGCGGTGACCGCGGCCCAGGCCCTGGATCTCAGGGCCGAGCAGGACGGCGAAATTGGGTTGACCCCCGGCCGCGGTACCGAAGCCGCTTACCAGTGGATTCGGGCAAGGGTTGACCGGGTTGAACAGGATCGCAGCCTGTCCCAGGAGGTGCAGGACCTGGGAGATGCCCTGGTAGATGGGGATATGTTGCGGTGGGTGTCCAGCTGAGACCTTGCATCAAACGTCTGGCGACGCATATGTTTTGAGGGGGTCTGACGATGAGTACGAGAGTGATTCGAGCACCACGGGGTTCCGAGATGAGTTGCAAGGGATGGCAGCAAGAGGCGGCCCTGCGAATGCTGATGAACAACCTGGATCCCGAGGTGGCAGAGAAACCAGATGAGCTGATCGTGTACGGTGGGACCGGCAAGGCTGCCCGCAACTGGGCGTCTTATGATGCCATCGTGGCTGCACTTAGGGATCTCGAAAACGATGAGACGTTGTTGGTCCAGTCGGGAAAGCCTGTGGGGGTCTTTCGTACCCACGAGATGGCTCCCAGGGTTCTCATTGCGAACTCCATGCTGGTCCCGGCCTGGGCTGACTGGGAGCATTTTTGGCAGTACGAGGCCCAGGGCTTGACCATGTTCGGGCAGATGACCGCGGGTTCCTGGATCTATATCGGAACCCAGGGGATCTTGCAGGGGACTTACGAAACCCTTGCTGAGCTGGCCCGGCAGAAGTATGGTGCAACCCTTCGGGGCAAAATTGTCCTGACCGCCGGACTCGGCGGCATGGGAGGAGCCCAGCCAATGGCCGTGACGATGAACGGCGGGGTGGGCATCATTGTGGAAGTGGACCAGCGCCGGATAGAACGGCGGCTCAAAACCGGGTATGTCGATTGCTGTGCCCGGGACGTCGATGAAGCCTGGGAGATGGCCCTGAAGGCCAGGGATGCTGGTAAGGCACTTTCGATTGCCCTTCCTGGCAATGCCTCGGAGATTCTTCCCCTTCTTGTCGAAAGGGGCTGGATTCCCGATGTGGTGACGGACCAGACTTCGGCCCACGACGCCCTTGGCGGGTATGTACCCGCTGGGCTTGGGATGGCGGAAGCCGAGAGGCTTCGCAGCAGCAATGCCGATGAATACGTCGGTCGATCCATGAAGAGTATGGCCCGTCATTGTGCTGCCATGGTCGCAATGATGGATGCTGGTGCCTGTGTTTTTGACTACGGAAATAACCTGAGGGGGCAGGCAAAAGAGGCAGGATTTGAGCGTGCCTTCCAGTATCCCGGTTTTGTCCCTGCCTTCATTCGTCCGATGTTCTGCGAGGGAAAGGGTCCCTTCCGTTGGGCCGCCCTCTCCGGTGATCCCGAGGATATCCACCGCACCGACCAGGCCGTCCTCGAGGCCTTTCCCGACGACGAGCCCCTCAGGCGGTGGATCACCCAGGCCTCTCAGAAGGTACCTGTTCAGGGGTTGCCTTCCAGGATTTGCTGGCTCGGGTATGGCGAACGGGATCGCATGGGGTTGATCTTCAATGACCTGGTCCGCACCGGTGAGGTAAGTGCTCCGATCGTCATCGGCAGAGACCACCTGGATGCCGGTTCGGTGGCCTCGCCCAACCGGGAGACAGAGAACATGAAGGATGGCAGTGATGCCATAGCCGATTGGCCAATTCTGAATGCCCTTGTGAACACCGCCGCGGGAGCAAGCTGGGTGTCGGTCCATCACGGTGGGGGGGTCGGGATCGGATATTCGATTCACGCGGGGATGGTTGTTGTTGCCGACGGTTCCCGAGAGGCGGACGAACGTCTCCGGCGGGTGCTGCTCACCGATCCCGGTACGGGCGTGGCCCGTCACGTTGATGCTGGATACGATGAGGCGGTGAGCGTGGCCAGGGACCGGGGTGTGAGTATCCCCATGCTCGAGTGATCTGGGTCAGGAGGGGATTGTGGGATGATACGGTCCATCCGAGTCAGCCGCCCGTTGATGGTGGCGGCGCTGATTTTGCTGTCCGCGGCTGCCGCTGCTGTGTGGGGGCTGGAGACGGTGACCGAGCGAGAGGTCGTTCACCTGTGGGCTGCGGGGGATCTAACCGACTTTGAGCCATTGCCCAACGAGTCGACCCAATCCTATCGGTCGCCCTGGGGATTGGCCGTGGATGCCTCCGGCACGATCTACATCACCGATTCCAGCAGAGGTGTGGTTCACCTTCTGGACGCACGAGGAGGGCAGCATCACAGGGTCCAGTTGGCCGATGGGATCGCTCCCTCTTTCCCCTCACCCGTGGGTGAAGATCTCTTCGTTTACGATCAGCATGAAGATGAACTGATCCGGATCTCCCTGGCAGAATTGACAGAGACGGAGGATCCTGATCTGGTCGAAAGACGATCCCTTGTGGAACTCCTTGGGGGATTTGTCGCAGACTTCACGGGAGTTGGCCTGGATGGGCACCCTGGGGTTAAGATATTCCGCCTCGAACGTGCCGGTGATGCAGATCTATTTGCCTTTGCCGAGCTGGTCACTGACCGTGAGATCTACCGCTTTGCGGTCTGTTGGCCGGTTGATGACCCCCAGCTGGAGCAGGTGCAGTGGTGGTACCTGGCCCAAACCACGGGAGAGGATGGGGGAACGTGGACGCAGCTTCTTCCCGGTCCCGAGGCGGAGACTGCCGTCGCACGCGATGCCACCGGGGGGGGAAGCCTGCTGCGGCAGACGGGTGGGCCCCTTCTGTGGGACCTGGAGTTCGCCAACGGGGTGACCGTGGCCTGGGAGACCCGTTTCCGGGTCTCGCCCCACCTGGTCGGGGAAGCACCCGATGGGGGCCTCTGGCTGGCCGAGCGACGACCTGTTCAGGGGGAGGGGCTCAGCACCACGGCCTTCTCATCTGCCTGGACCCTCAGCCTGGTGACATCTGCGGGCGAGGTGGTTGATTCACTCCAGATCCCCTGGCCAGAGAAATGGCGTTCCGGCCCGACCGTGATGCTGAATGATGGTTCGTTGTATGTGCTGTATCCTGCGGATGATGGTACAGTTAACCTGCGCATGATACGAGTGGAGAATCGATGGAGATGGAGGCCGGGTGAGAGCTAGGATGGAGGATCCATAGATGATGCAGATTATCGAAGCGGTGCCCAATTTCAGCGAGGGACGCAGAGCCGACGTTGTTGATCAGATTCTCGATGCATTCAGGGGACGTGCCGATTGCCAACTCCTCGACCATCATGCCGATCAAGACCACAACCGCCTGGTGGTCACGGTTGTCGGCAAGCCGGACGCCGTGATGGATGCCTGTTTTGCTGCAGCTGGGACGGCTGCGGATCTCATTGATATGGACAAGCACAGGGGGAGTCATCCTCGCATAGGAGCGACCGATGTCATACCCCTTCTGCCGGTTCAGGGCGTCGATATGAAGGAGTGTGTCAGGATGGCGCGGGCCCTGGGCGAGCGCCTGGCGACCGATCTAGGCATTCCCGTTTACCTGTACGAGGAAGCTGCCAGGCGGCCCGAGCGGCGCAGCCTGGAGGTGATCCGGCGGGGTGAATACGAAGTGCTGAAGGATGAAATCAGTCTTGAACCCAGAAAACCCGACCTTGGCCCTGCCCAGATGCACAAAACAGCAGGAGCAACGGTCGTGGGGGCACGCCAGCCCCTGATTGCCTACAACGTCTATCTTCGGACGACCGACGTCTCCGTGGCCAAGGAGATTGCCCGGGCCGTGCGGGGATCCAGCGGGGGCTTTGTCAACGTCAAAGCCATAGGGCTTGAGGTTGCCGGTGATGCGGTGCAGGTCTCCATGAACCTGACGGATTTTCGCAGGACGCCGGTGCACCAGGTATTTGAGTTCATCAAGCGGGAGGCCCTGCATCGGGGTGTGGCGGTGAAACGGAGCGAGATCGTCGGGCTTCTTCCCCAGGCTGCCCTGATCGCAACGGCTCGCTACTACCTCAGGCTTACGGAGTTCTCCCCCTCTGATCAGATCCTGGAGCGGCGACTGGAGGCGGAGAAGTGATGGAGACCGATGGGGGGGCCATGGGCACCGAAAGCAGCCTTGTCATTGAGAATGTAACGCTCAGCACCCCTCTTCCGA